>JAEZEN010000129.1 GCA_023433185.1 Pseudomonadota bacterium
GGCGAGGACGGCACGACCGAAGGGGTCGCGGATGACGCCGAAACGGCCGAGGCCGCGGGTTCCGCCGAGGACGAGAACGGCAATGGCAGCCGCCGGCGGCGGCGCGGACGGCGCGGCGGTCGGCGCGGACGGCGCGGCAATGGCCAGGGCCGCGAGGATGGCGCGCAAGGCGCGGCGGACGGTGATGCGGCGGTCGCCGAGGGAACCACGGCGCCGGGCGGCGACGCGGATGCCGGCGAATCCGTTCCGCCCTCCGGGACCAATGGCGCGGCGCATGTGGAGACCGCCGCCGAGGAGGCGCCGGCACCTGCCCTCACGACACCGGGCGACGACGAGCCTGCCGCCACGGCCGACCCGGCAGCGGGACCCGCACCGGCGCGCGAGACCGAGGCCGATGCCCTCCCCCCGGCCGTTGAGCCGGAGCCGGACACCCCCGAGCCGGAACCGGTCGCCGAGATGCCGCGGGAGCGCCGCCCCGAAGAGCGCGTCGTGCGCTCCGAGGACGAAGCGGCCGCGCCGCCTCCTGCCCCGGCTCCCGAGCCGGAAGCGGAAGATTCCAGCCAGCCGAAGAAGACCGGCTGGTGGCAGCGTCGCAGCTTCTTCTGATCACCCGCCTGCGGATCGGGCCGCCGCCGTGGCGGCCCCGCCCGCTGGACAGACCTGCCATCTCGCGCTAGGCGAACGCCGATGAAAAAGTTCCTTGTTCAGTTCTTCACCTGGTGGAACGGTGAGACGCTCGGCACCCGCTTCTTTACGTGGCGGAAGGGCAAGCCCGTCGGCACGGACGAGCAGGGCAACCGCTACTACCGGAATGCCGACGGCAGCCGGCGCTGGGTGATCTACAACGGCGTCGCGGAAGCCTCCCGCATTCCGCCCGGCTGGCACGGCTGGATGCATCATCGGACCGACGAACCGCCGGGCGCCTACGACCGTCGCGACTGGGAGAAGCCGCATCTGCCCAACCCGACGGGTACCGCCATGGCCTACCGGCCGCCGGGCTCGATCCTTCACGGCCACCCGCGTACCCCGGCCCGGCCCGACTACGAGCCCTGGAGCCCCTCGGGCCGCACCTGAGGGGCGGTCCCTCTCGCCCGGCCAATCAGGCCGACGCGCCCTTCCGACGCAGACGCACGTAAAGCGCACCCTCGCCGCCGTGACGGCGGCCGGCGCTCTCGTAGCCGGACACGTGCCGGCGGAAGGCCGGCGAGGCGAGCCACGCCGGCACCGCGCGCCGCAGGATGCCGCGGCCTCCCCCGTCGCCCCCCGATCCGTCCGGGCCGCCCTTGCCGGTGATCACCAGCACGATGCGGGCACCGTCGGCGCGGGCACCTTCGAGGAAGTGGAGCAGCCGGCGATGCGCAGCATCCTGAGTCATGCCGTGGAGGTCGATGCGGGCATCGATGCCGAGGCTGCCGCGACCGAGCCGGGTACGCATCCGCCGGTCGAGCCCGCCGAGCGGCGGCGACACGGGTGGCGGGGCCTTCGGCTTGCCCTGCCGTGGAGGGGCCGGAGCGGGCCCCGCCGCGGCCGGAGGTGGCTTCGGCTTCGACGCCGGCGGCGCAGGAGGAACGGTCGGTTCCGGAGGCGGCTCGGGACGGAGCGCCTCGGCGGTCCGCCGGACGTGATCCCAGATCTGCCGGTCCTCCTCGCTCAGCGGGCGACGGCTCCGCTTCATCACGCCTCGCGCGGCGACAGGAGGACGAAGCGGCCCCGGCTCTGGAGGGCACCGGCGATCTCCCCCGCCGCGTCGCCCGACCCGACAAAGACGTCGCCACGGGCAGCCCCGACGATCGCCGACCCGGTGTCCTGGGCGACCATGAGACGCCGCCACGGCAGCCCGCCCGGCAGCGTCGCCTCGACGAAGACCGGGACGCCGAACGCGTGGATGAGCCGATCGACGGCAAGGCTCCGTCCGGCAGTGAGCGGCACCTTCGCCGCGGCCACCGGGCCGAGCGCAGGGTCCTCGACCGCGGCCTCGCGGAAGAAGATGAAGGAGCGGTTGCGGGCGAGAATGCCGGGCATGTCACCGGGATGCGCCGCCAGCCACTCGCGGATCGTCTGCATGGTCGCCCCGCCTTTCGGCAGCGCGCCCATCGCCACGAGTTCCCGGCCGATCGCGGTATAGGGATGTCCGGTCTTGGCGGCATAGGTGACGCGCATCTCGCCGCCGTCGGCAAGGCGAAGCCGCGCCGCACCCTGGACGTGGATGAAGAAGGCCTCGACGGGATCGGCCACCCAGGCGATCTCGAGGCCCATGCCGCGCAGCGCCCCGCGCTCGATCTCGCCACGGTCGAAATGGGGGACGAGCCCGCCGGAGGTCCGGCGCGCGAAGCGGTAGCCCGCCGCGATGCCCGGCGGCGGTGCGTCGGGGTCGATCTCCACCAGATCCGGCGGCGGCCGGTAGAGCGGCGTGCGGAAGCCCTCGGTCTCATGGCGCGACCCGGCGACGATCGGCTCGTAGTAGCCGGTGAAGAAGGCCGGGCCGTCCGCCGGGCGAACCTCGAACGGAGCGAAGTGGGCCTCGAAGAAGGCACGCGCCGCCGATGCGCCCGGATCGTGGGGAAGAGCCGCGGCCCGCCGCATCACCGCCTGCAGGCGATCGGGGTCGGTGCCAGCGGCCCGCGGCTTGGGAGGATGCCGGTCGAGAACCGCCGCACCGTGGCGGAAGGCGGCGAGCGCCGCGACGTGATCGTCCTCGACCCAGCCCGGCAGGTCGCCGAACCCGAGCGGCACCAGATCGAAGCCCGGCCGGGAGACGACCGCCATCGCAGTTGGTCCCCCGGCGCGGCTGGACTAGTCGACCGACTCGGTGGCGACCAGCTTCCAGTTGGGGTCGCGGGAACTGACCTCGCGCGAGAAGGTCCAGATGTCCGTCACGTCGCCGACATGGACCGGGTCGCCGTCGACGACCTCCCCCGCCTTGTCGTGGGTCGCCGAGATGAGCTTCGAATGGAACCGCACGGTCACCTGCTCGACGCCGCCTTTCAGCGCGGCATCGGTGATCTCCGCCTTGTCGATGCCGACGAAGCGGAACTCTATGGCCTCGCCGCGCCCCTCGCGCTGGGCGATGGCCGAGACGAAACCGTCATAGACCTCCCGCGAGAGCAGGCTCTTGAGGGCCTTGCGGTCGCCTTCGGCGAAGGCCGTGACGATCATCTCGTAGGCGGCCTTGGCGCCCGTGAGGAATGAATCCGGGTCGAAATTGCGGTCGGCCGAGGCGATGGCGCGGAGGGCGGCATTGAGGTCCGACCCTTCCGGGGCCAGGGTCCTGATGCGCTCCTCGGTCGCGGTCGCTATGCCGCCCTGGGGCGCCGCTTCACCGTCGTCGGAGGTGCGGCGCGGCAGCGTGATCACCTTGTCCTCGCCCGCTGCGGCCCGCGGCGCCTCGCGGCGCGAATAGGGATCGAACGGCGGCCGCTCGTGGCCGGTGCGGCGACCGAGGACGCTGCGCAGCCTGAGGAAGATCAGTACCGCAATCACCAGGAATATGATCGTGTAGATGTCGACGAAGCCGTCCATGACTCTCGTGGTCCTGTCCCGCGCACGGGACCTAGCATGAAACGTCGCAGGTAGAACGCTTTTCCGACCTCTATGTAGTGGAGGTTGGTGGCGGAAGCGAGTCCGACCGGCATCCTCGCCTTGTCTCCCAGGGCCTCGCGTGTTAGCCCCGGGCCCGGAAAAACGCCGGTCTCCCTGAGAAACCGGCCATGGGAAGGCAGCAGGGACAATGGCTGAAGAAAGCACCAACGGACAGGGCGGCGACGCTCAGAGCGCCAATGGCGATGCGCAGGCCGCGGCACAGCGTCAGGCGCAACCGCAGAACCTCGGGGTCCTCGCCCAGTACGTCAAGGATCTCTCCTTCGAGAACCCCGGTGCGCCGGGCTCGCTCCGTGGCCGCACCGGCAACCCCAACATTGCGATCACCATCGACGTGCGCCCCGGACCGGTCACCAACGACGAGGCCGAGGTCGAACTGCGCCTCGACGCCAAGGCGACGACGGGCGACGAAGTGATCTTCGCTATCGAACTCGTCTATGCCGGCCTCTTCCGGCTGAACAACATCCCGGCGGACGCCGTCCAGCCGA
Organism: Pseudomonadota bacterium; assembly: GCA_023433185.1. The sequence goes on from JAEZEN010000129.1 coordinate 4,086, forward strand.
TCCTGCGCATCGAGTGCCCGCGCCTGCTGTTCCCGTTTGCGCGCCAGATCCTCGCCGATTCGAGCCGGAACGGCGGGTTCCCGCCGCTGCTGATCGACCCGATCGATTTCGTCGGCCTCTATCGCCAGCGCCTCATGGAGGCGCAGGCAGCCGCCCAGCGCGCCGGCGGCGGCCCGCAGAC
>JAEZEN010000162.1 GCA_023433185.1 Pseudomonadota bacterium
CTCTATCTGCGCCCGCCGGATGCAAAGCCGCAGGCAGCGGGGGTCGCGCGCCGATGATCCCCTTCGTCCCCACCTCCCGGCTCTATGTCGAGGCCATCGGCACCCGCGATGCCGATGCACTCGCCGAGATCCACGGCGAGGGCTTCCCGCGGCCGTGGCTCGCCAGCGACTTCGGCAGCCTCGTCGCGGCCGACAATGTCGGCGCACTCGGCCTTCGCCGGCAGTCGGCCTTCGGCTTCTCGCGGCTGGTCGGCTTCGTCCTCTATCGCAATGCGGGTGACGAGGCCGAGATCCTGTCGATCGCCGTCCGCCGCGCCCACCGCCGCCGTGGCCATGGCCGCCTGCTGATGGACGAGGCCCTGCGCCACCTTTATCGTGATCGCGTCCGCACCTGCTTCCTCGAGGTCGATCCCGACAATGACCCGGCGCTCGCGCTCTATCGGACGCTCGGATTTCGGCAGGTGGGGTCGCGGAAAGGCTATTACGACCGCCCCGGCGAGACGGCCGCCACGGCCGTGGTGATGCGGCTCGACCTGCAATGAGCGGCGCGCGGGACAATGACGGCCGGGTCGGCACGCTCGAGGATGCCTGCGCCGCCAAGGGCATCCGCATGACCGAGCAGCGCCGCATCATCGCGCGCCTGCTCAACGACGCGACCGACCACCCCGACGTCGAGGAACTCTACCGCCGGGCGTCGGCGATCGACGCGAAGATCTCGATCGCTACCGTCTACCGCACCGTGAAGCTGTTCGAGGACGCGGGGGTGATCACCCGCCACGACTTCGGCGCCGGCCGGGCGCGCTACGAATCGATCCCCGAGGAGCATCACGACCACCTGATCGACCTCCGCAGCGGCGAGGTGATCGAATTCCGTGACGAAGAAATCGAACGCCTGCAGCAGGCCATGGCGAAGCGGCTCGGGTTCCGCCTCGTCGACCACCGCCTCGAACTCTACGGCGTGCCGCTCGACCCCAGGGGCTCCGACGCCACGGACCCCGACCCCCAGGCTCCCGACCCCAAGGACGGGGGCGAGCGGTGACGGGCATCGTCCGCCTGACCCAGACGGTCGTCGTGCTCGGCCTGTTCACCCTCGCCCTGCTGCCGCTGCAACTGCTCGGTATCCGGCGCGGCTGGAAGCTCGCCGGGGACCTGCCGATGGTCTGGCAGCGCCTCGCCTGGCGCCTGATCGGCATGCGCGTCACGGTGATCGGCAAGCCTGCGCCGCCCCCCGTCCTGATGGCCGCCAATCACATCTCGTGGCTCGACATCGCCGTGCTCGGCGGCATCACCAAGCCGCTGTCCTTCGTGGCCAAGGCGGAGGTCGCGTCCTGGCCGGTGCTCGGCCTCCTGGCCAAGCTCCAGCGCACGATATTCATCGACCGGACCCGCCGGCACGATGCCGGCCCGGTCGCCGCCGAGGCGGGACGCCGCGTCGCGCAGGGCGAAGCGGTGGTCCTCTTTCCCGAGGGCACCACCGGCGACGGCAACCGCGTCCTGCCTTTCCGAAGCGCCCTGTTCGGCGCCGCCGCGGCCGCGGGCGAGCGCCTCTCGGGCGTCCAGCCCGTCGCCATCGCCTATGTCGGGATCCATGGCCTGCCGATGGGACGCGCCGACCGGCCGACGGTCGCCTGGTATGGCGACACGGACTTCATCAGCCATTTCCTGCGGCTCGTCGGACGGGGGGGCATGGATGTCGTGGTGTGCTTCGGCGAGCCGATTCCCTTCGGTCCGGGGTCGGACCGCAAGCGGGTCGCGGAGCAGTGCCACGCCGAGGTCCGCCGGATGATCGAGGCGATCCGGGCTGGAGGGGTGTCACGAAACGTCGATCCGGACCGACTATTCTCTCCCTTGCCGAAAGACGCTAAAGGAACCGGAGATGCCCTCGCCCATTCCTTCGGCGAGTCGCCCCAGGAGGTTCCCGACCGGGTTGCATGACCACCCCCGCTCCGAAACGGAAGGTCCACGTCCGCACCTATGGGTGCCAGATGAACGTCTACGATTCCGAGCGGATGACGGACGCGCTGGCGGAATCCGGCTACGAGGCGGTCGATTCGGCCGAGGGCGCGGACCTCATCCTGCTCAACACCTGCCACATCCGGGAGAAGGCGGCGGAGAAGGTCTATTCCGAGATCGGCAGGCTCCGGACGCTGAAGGCGGCCGCCGCGGCCGAGGGCCGCTCGGTCACGATCGGCATCACGGGATGCGTCGCCCAGGCCGAGGGTGACGAGATCATGCGCCGGGCGCCGGCCGTCGACCTCGTGGTCGGGCCGCAATCCTACCAGCGGCTTCCCGACCTCGTGGTTTCGGCGCGAAGCGGCAAGCGCGTGGTGGCGACGGACTTCGCGGTCGCCGAGAAGTTCGGCGTGCTCGACAGGATCGGCCACAGGCCGCCGCCGGCGGGCGCCGCGTCGTCGCCACCGACTTCGCGGTCGCCGAGAAGTTCGGCGCCCTCGACCGCCTGGCGGCGCGGGCTCCCGCGCCGAGGCCGGCCCCCACGGCGCGCTATGCCGCCTTCCTCACCGTCCAGGAGGGTTGCGACAAGTTCTGCGCCTTCTGCGTCGTCCCCTATACCCGTGGCGCCGAGGTGTCGCGGCCGACCGCGGCGATCGTCGCCGAGGCGCAGCGGCTTGCCGATGAAGGCGTCCGCGAGGTGACGCTCCTCGGCCAGAACGTCAATGCCTGGCGGGACACCGGGGCGGACGGCGCGGCCCGCGGCCTCGGAGACCTGCTGTTCCGGCTCGCGGACATCCCCGGGATCGCGCGGCTGCGCTACACCACCAGCCATCCCAACGACATGGACGACGCGCTGATCGCGGCGCATCGCGACCTGGATGCGCTCATGCCCTATCTGCACCTGCCGGTTCAGTCCGGCTCGGACCGGATCCTTGCGGCAATGAACCGGCGCCACCGCCGCGCCGACTATCTCCGCATCATCGACCGCGTCCGCGCCGCCCGTCCCGGCATCGCGCTGGCCGGCGACTTCATCGTCGGCTTCCCCGGGGAAACCGAGGAGGACTTCCTCGACACGCTGATCATCGTCGAGGAGGTGGGCTACGCCTCGGCCTTCTCGTTCAAGTACAGCCCGCGGCCCGGGACGTCGGCGGCGTCGTTTCCCCAGGTGCCCGAAGCGGTGAAGGCGGAGCGCCTCGCCCGCCAGCAGGCGGCGATCGCGGCCGCGCCGCGCCGCTTCAGCGCCCCGCGCGTCGGCACGCCGGCCGAGGTTCTGTT
>JAEZEN010000324.1 GCA_023433185.1 Pseudomonadota bacterium
TGAGAAATCCGAGAGGACCCTCCCATGCGAGCCCGTATGAAGCATCCCGTTTTCGTTCTTCCCGAGGCGCTGCAGGCATTGCGCGCGCTCGATAAGGCAACGCACCGGGACGGTGTTCCCGAGATAACCCGCCAGCTCGTCCACCTTCGCGCCAGCCAGATCAACGGCTGCAGCGTCTGCGTTTCGATGCATGAGTTGAAGAAGCTCGGCGACAGCGACCGGCGCATCTTCGCCGTCGCCGCGTGGCGCGACACCACCTGGTTCACCGAAGCGGAGCGCGCAGCCCTGGCGCTGACCGAGGAGATGACCCGCATCGCCGACCGGCCCGACCCGGTCTCCGACGTCGTGTGGGCCGATGCCGCTCACCACTACGGCGAGGCGGACCTCGCCGCGCTGATCCTGACCATCGCCCAGATCAATGTCTGGAACCGGCTCAACGCATCCGTGCGCCAGGTGGCGGGTGAGAAATGGAACTGAGGGGCCGCAGGACCATCGCTTATGCGTAGAGGCCCGGCCGCGTTTCGAGCCTGACCTCCGCCGGCTGCCCGCTTCGCAGCGCCGCGATGCCGGCGTCGGCGATCGCGGTCGCCGCATAGCCGGCCCAGGCGGTGGCGCCGCCGGCCCCGACCGCCCCGCCATCGGCAATCGCGTCGATCCACGCCTGGAGCTCGATCCGGTAGGCGTCGGCGAAGCGGCCGCGCCAGTCGTCGCCGTGGAGAATGCCCTCAACGCCGTCGCGGCGGACGACGGTGTCGCTCCGCGGCTGGAGGGACACCGTCCCCTTCTCGCCGACCAGCTCGGCCCTCACGTCGTAGCCGTACTGGGCGTTGATGAAGATCTCGATCTCGACCACCGGGCCGCCGGCCATCTGGAGGATGACGATCTGCGGGTCGCGGACGGTGGCGAGCCGGGTCGAGCGCGGCGCGATCACGATCGCCCGCACCGGCTCGTCCTCGAGCAGCCAGCGCGCGATATCGATCTCGTGGACGGCCGAATTGGCGATCAGGCCCTCCGACGTGGTGTAGCCGATCGACTGCTTGTTGCGGTGGACGCAGTGAAAGATCAGCGGCGCGCCGAGTTCGTCGCCGGTCAGCATGCGCTTCATCGCGACATAGCCCGGGTCGAAGCGGCGCATGAATCCGACCTGGATCATACGCCGCCCGAAATCGATCTCGCGGCGCACGATCTCCAGGCAGTCCGCCGCGGAGCTGGCGAGCGGCTTCTCGCACAGCACCGGCTTGCCGGCGTCGAGGCAGGCGAGGGTCAGCGGCTTGTGGGTCTGGTCGGGGGAGGCGACGATCACCGCCCCGACCGCAGGGTCGGCGACGAGCGCCATGGCATCGGCATGGACCGCATCGATGCCGAGGTCCGCGGCCAGAGCATTGCGGCGCGCCGCATCCGGGTCCGAGACCGCGACCAGTTCGGCGCCGGCGACGCTCGTCGCCAGGATCCGCGCATGGTCGGTCCCCATCACGCCCGCGCCGATCACCCCGACCTTGACTGTCATGCGTTCCCCCGATCCTGTTGCGGGTGCACATCGGCGCCCGATCGTCGCGCGAGGATGCTGGCGGTGCCGGCCGGCCGTCAAGAAGGGCGCGCGCGGCAAAGCGCCTGATGGTATTCCACCAAGGTCGCCGTTTCCCGGCCGTCGCGGCAGCCTTAATCAGGTGGAATCGGGTCTTTCGGGGGGAGACGGCCCGGGAGGAGGATTGCGCCATGGCGAGCACAGATGCGGACGTCCGCGACCGGCGAGGCGACTGGAGGCCACCCTCCACCATCAAGTCGCCGCCCCTGTTCACCCTGCCGTTCGATCCGCTCAAGACGCTGAAGTGGATCTTCGCCTGGCCGGGCTACCTGCTGCCGTGGAACCTGCTCTATGCCGGCATCGCCATCCTGACCTGGGCGTTCCTGACGCCGAGCCTTGCCGCGATGCAGACCTTCGAGGTCTGGTGGATCGCGGCGATCTTCGCCCGCAACGCGGTGATGCTGTTCCTCTTCGTCGGCGCCTTCCATTTCGCGCTCTACGTCAAGAAGCGCCAGGGCACCCGCTACAAGCACACCAACCGCTGGCAGGCGAAGGACAACCCGGTCTTCCTGTTCCGCAACCAGGTCCTCGACAACATGTTCTGGACCTTCGTCAGCGCCGTGCCGGTGTGGACCGCCTTCGAGGTGGTGACGCTGTGGCTGATGGCCAACGGCTACATCTGGACCATCACGTTCGAATCGAACCCGGTCTGGTTCGTGGTGCTCATGCTGCTCATCCCGCTGTTCCGCGAGATACATTTCTACCTGGTGCACCGGCTGATCCACTGGCCCCCGCTCTACCGCGCGGTCCACAGCCTCCACCACAAGAACGCCAATCCGGGGCCGTGGTCGGGGCTCGCCATGCACCCGGTCGAGCATGTCCTCTACTTCTCGGGCGTGCTGATCCACTGGATCCTGCCGTCGCACCCGATCCACGTCATCTTCCACCTCCAGCACCTCGCCTTCGCGCCCGCGCCGGGGCACTCGGGCTTCGCCGAGGTCGAGATCGGGAACGGCTTCAACGTCAAGACGGGCGACTACTTCCACTACCTCCACCACAAGCATTTCGAGTGCAATTACGGCAACGACCTGATGCCGATCGACGCGTGGCTGGGGACGTTCCACGACGGCTCGAAGGAGGCGGAGGACCGGATGAACGCGCGCTTCATGGAGCGGGCCAAGCGCATGGGCAAGGTCCAATGATGGATAAGCCATCATCAAGAGTGCTTGACTGAAGGGATATGCGTCAGAATGGACGATTGACGCTCCGGACTTTTGGCACATTTTAAGCGTCAGGATGGGTGCCGGCTGCGCGGATCCGCGCGCCGGCCTCTCGCGGAGGAGAGAAGACATGTCGGTCGCAGAATTCACCAAGCGCGACTACAGCCTTGTCGGGCTCGACACCAAGCGCGCCGAAGCCGAAGGACTGGCGACGGCGGAGTGGTATCACACGCCGATCCCGCGCAAGCGGATGAAGGAGCTCATGCAGCGCTCCGACGAACGCGCGACGCGCGACGTCATCATCCACGTCGTGGCGATGCTCGTCGCCGGCATTGGCGGCTACCTGACCTGGGGATCGTGGTGGAGCGTGCCGTTCTTCATCGCCTATGGCGTGCTCTACGGCTCGGCGATGGACTCGCGCTGGCACGAATGCGGCCACCGCACCGCCTTCCGCACCAAGTGGATGAACGATGTCGTCTACCAGGTGGCGTCGTTCATGATGCTGCGCGAGCCCGAGGTCTGGCGCTGGAGCCACACGCGGCACCACACCGACACGATCATCGTCGGTCGCGACCCCGAGATCGGCGTGCCGCGGCCGCCGAAGCTGTGGGAGATCGCGCTCTCGTTCCTCGGCATCATGCAGGCCAAGGTCTATTTCAGCAAGGTGTTCCTGCATGCGGCCGGGCGCCTGACCCCCGAGGAGCAGACCTTCATCCCCGAGTCCGAGTGGGGCCGGGTCACCACGACGGCGCGGATCCACCTCGCGATCTACGCCGCGACGATCGTCCTCGCGCTCGCGACATGGAGCATCATGCCGCTGATGTTCATCGGCCTGCCCTCGTTCTATGGTGCCTGGCTCTACCTGACGACCGGCCTCACCCAGCATGCCGGCCTCGCCGAGGACGTGCTCGACCACCGGCTCAACTGCCGCACCGTCTACATGAACCCGGTGGTGCGCTTTCTCTATTGGGAGATGAACTACCATGTCGAGCACCACATGTTCCCGATGGTGCCCTACTACAACCTCAAGGCGCTCCACGAGGAGATGAAGGAGGACACTCCGAGGCCCTATAGCGGCTTCTGGGAGGCGTACCAGGAGATCATCCCGACGATCGTCCGGCAGGCCAGAGAGCCGACCTTCTACATCCGCCGGCAGCTGCCGCCGACCGCCAAGCCCATCATCCCGGGGCAGGCGGCGCCGCTCGCTGCCGAATAGCCGCCGAAAGGCCGGGCACGCGCCCGG
>JAEZEN010000163.1 GCA_023433185.1 Pseudomonadota bacterium
GCACCTCGATCGCCGCCGCGATCCGTCCACCGGGAGTCATGCCTGTTCCTTCCCCGCCGACGTGCGCCGGCTAAACCACCACCTGAGTTCCGATTTCGACTACCCGATTGGTGGGGATACGGAAATAGCGGGAGGCATCGTCGGCATTGCTGGACAGGAGGATGAACAGGCGGTCCTGCCACATCGGCATGCCGCCGTCGGGCGACGGGCGCAGCGAGCGGCGCGACAGGAAGAACGACGTCGACATGATATCGAAGTTCCAGCCGAGCTGGCGAGCGAGCGCCAGCGCCTTCGGCACGTTGGGCTGCTCGGCGAAGCCGTAACGAATCGTCACCCGGGCGAAGGTGCGGCTGAGCGACTCCATGGTCACCCGGTCGGCGGCGGGAACGCGCGGCACGTCGGCAGTCTTCACCGTGAGGATGACGTTGTGCTCGTGCAGCACCTTGAAGTGCTTGAGGCTGTGCAGCAGCGCCGTCGGCGTGCTGTGGGGGTCGCTCGTCAGGAACACGGCCGTTCCGGCGACCCGCGGTGGCGGCTTCGCCTCCAGCCGCGCCACGAGCTCGCCGAGCGGGATCTCGAGGCGCCGGGTCTTCTCGAACAGCATGCGCGAGCCGCGCCGCCAGGTCAGCATGACAGCCATCAGCAGGCCGCCTAGGAGGAGCGGAAACCAGCCGCCGTCGACGATCTTGAGAAGATTCGCCGCGAGGAAGGCCCCGTCGACCACAAGCAGCGGCAGCGCGATCGCCGCGGCCGCCGCCGCGCCCCATTTCCACACCCGCCAGATGACGATGAATAGCAGCATCGCCGTCACCACCATGGTGCCGCTCACGGCGATGCCATAGGCACCGGCGAGCGCGCTCGAGCTCTCGAACAAGCCGACCAGGAGAAGGACGCCGAGGAGAAGGATCATGTTGATCCGCGGCAGGTAGATCTGACCGGCATTGGCCTCGGACGTGTAGCGGATTTCAAGACGGGGCAGCAGGCCGAGCTGGATCGCCTGCCGGCTGAGCGAAAAGGCTCCGGTGATCACGGCCTGTGCGGCGATGACGGTGGCCGCCGTCGCCAGGACGACAAGCGGCAGTTGCCCCCAGGCGGGCGCAAGGTGGAAGAACGGATTTTCGATCGCGGTGGGCTCGCCGAGGACAAGTGCCCCTTGCCCGAGGTAGTTGAGCATCAGCGCCGGCAGGACGAAGAAGACCCAGGCGACCTGGATCGGGCGTCGGCCGAAATGGCCGAGGTCGGCGTAAAGCGCCTCCGCCCCGGTCACTGCGAGGAACACGGCACCGAGGGTCACCAAGCCCACTTTGCCGTGCTCGCCGAGGAAGCGGAGGCCATGGACAGGGTTGAGGGCGGCGAGCACCTCGGGATTCACCGCGATCTGCGCCCCGCCGAGGCCGGCGAGAACGATGAACCACAGCGTCGTCACCGGACCGAAGAACAGGGCGACGCGCGCCGTGCCACGGTTCTGGACGAGAAACAGCACGATGAGGATGCCGACGGCGATCGGCAGCACGTAGCGGTCGAGGCTCGGCGCCGCGATCTCAAGGCCCTCGACCGCCGAGAGCACCGAAAGCGCCGGCGTCAGCATGGCATCGCCGTAGAACAGCGCCGCGGCGATGATGCCGAGCAGCACCACCACCGCCCTGCCCCGCCCGACCACGTTCTGGACGAGCGCCATCAGCGCGAGCGTTCCGCCCTCGCCGCGGTTGTCCGCGCGCATGAGGAGAACGACGTATTTGAGCGTCACCACGATCAGCAGCGCCCAGAAGATGAGCGACAGGACGCCGAGGATCTCGGCCTCGCTGACGCCGTCCTCGCCCGCCGCGAGCACGGACTCGCGGAAGGCGTAGAGGGGGCTGGTGCCGATGTCGCCGTAGACGACGCCGATGGACCCGACGACGAGGGCCCAGAATCCGGTCTTTGGGGAGTGATGAACGTTCCCGTTGGCCGGCGTCACGGCTCCGCTGGAGCCGGACATCGCAGTGGCCATGGAATGGAAACCGCCCTGTTGCACTGCAACATCTGCAGCGCGGGCGGTTTAGCACGCCGCATGGCGCGAGTCACGAGGGGCCCGGAAACCGCACGGCTTGAGATGGCGACCCCGCACATCCCGACCCGCCGTCGTCGGCGGGACCGGTGGCACGCGAGGCCAGCGTCCCGATTGTCAGGACGAACGGACGCTACATCCGGTAGAACCGGATCGCGTTGTCGCGATAGAGCTTCCGCTTCTCGGCCTCGCTCGCGCCTTCGACGACCCGGTCGACAACCTCGACCCACCCGGCATAGCGCGTCGCGAGTTCCGATACCGGCCAGTCGCCGCCGAAGGCGACCCGGTCGAAGCCGAACGTCTCGATGGCATGGGCGACATAGGGCGCGACCTCGTCATAGGTCCAGGCTTCGTGATCGGCCTCCGTCACCACGCCGGAGATCTTGCACTCGACATTGGGCAGCGCGGCGAGCTCGCGCAGTTCGCTCCGCCACGGCTGGGTCAGGCCGTCCCGGATGCCGGGCTTGCCGATATGGTCGAGCATGAAGCGCACGTCCGGGCACTGCCCGACGAGGTCGATCGTCTCGCGCATCTGTTTGTGGAAGATGCAGAGGTCGAAGGTCAGGCCATATTTCGGCAGGAGCTTCAGGGCGGCGACGAAGTCGGGCTGTAGCGACCAGCCCGGCTGGTCGGCGTGCTTCTGCATGAGCCGGCGCACGGCGCGCGCATGCGGCAGCTTCGCGTATTCGGCGACGTCCGGCTCGATCGAAACCCCGTACTCGAGGGGCATGCCGGCGACCAGCGCGCGAATCCGCGGCTCGGCCTCGCCGAGCGCCTCCACCCAGCGCGCCTCGTCGAGGTGGTGCGGATCGTCGACATCGACCTCCACGAAGACGATGCCCTCGACCTCGACCGGTGCCGTCAGGCGGTCGAAATCGGCCGGAAGGTGCGTCTTGTTGATCGCCGGCGCACCGCCCAGCCACGCGTATGGCAGGTTGCCGGGATCGAAAAGGTGGACGTGGGCGTCGATGATCGGAAAGTCGGGCACGGTGTTTCCTCCCCGGTGCTCAAGCGGATGCGCGCACCATAGGCGAGCACCAGCGCCCGCCGCCAGCCCGGCGCGCCGCGATGCCGATAGAATAGGCGTTTCGTCGGCTGGACAAGATGGAACGCGCGATCTATTCTGCTGGCGGTCGTGACATGTCAGACCCCAAGAAGAACCAATAAGACGGCTGCTGAGGGAAACGCGTTAAGGTGCCAGTCCTATCCCTGCGCAAGATCTCCAAGAGCTTTGGAGCGATCAAGGCGCTGACCGACGTCGACCTTGAGCTGGAGCCGGGCGAAGTGCTCGGCCTCATGGGGGACAACGGCGCCGGCAAGTCGACGATGGTCAAAATCATCGCCGGCAACTTCCCGCCGACCTCCGGCGAGATCGTCCTCCAGGACAAGCCGATGCACTTCCACAAGCCGGTGGAAGCCCGCAAGGCCGGCATCGAGGTCGTCTACCAGGACCTGGCGCTCTGCGACAACCTCACGGCGGCCTCGAACATCTTTCTCGGCCGCGAGATCGCCACGCGCATCTGGCCCTTCAAGTTCATGGTCTCGCGGGACATGAACAACCGCGCCGCCGACCTGTTCGACGAGCTGAAGTCCGAGACCCGGCCGCGCGACCTCGTCCGGCGCATGTCCGGCGGCCAGCGCCAGGCGGTGGCCATCGCACGGACGCGCCTCTCGGACGCCAAGATCGTCCTCATGGACGAGCCGACCGCCGCGATCTCGGTGCGCCAGGTGGCGGAGGTCCTCGATCTCATCCGCCGCCTGCGCGACAAGGGCATCGCAATCGTGCTCATCAGTCACCGCATGCCGGACGTGTTCACGGTCTGCGATCGCGTCGCGGTGCTGCGCCGCGGTCGAAAGGTAGCGGAGAAACCGATCGCCAAGTCCAGCCCCGAGGAAATCACCGGCCTGATCACGGGAGCGATCGCGCATGCCTGACACGACCGCGGCCGACGACCGGCGCCCGGACATCGGCGACGTCCGCATCCAGGACGTGACCTCGATCAAGGAGCAGACGGCGTTCCAGAAGCTGATCGGGAGCCAGTCGTTCTGGGTCACGATCGCGCTGCTGGTGATCGTGGTGGTGATCGCGATGCGCGAGCCCGCCTTCGCCACCCCGCAGAACTTCTACAACACGACCCGCAACTTCGCCTTCATCGGCATCATGGCGCTGGGGATGGTCGCGGTGATCATCACCGGCGGCATCGACCTGTCGGTCGGCTCGATCATGGGCGTCGCCGGCGTCGCCCTCGGCATAACGCTGGAGGCCGGCTTCAACGCCCCGGTCGCGATTCTCGTCGCCCTCTTCGCCGGCATCCTCGCCGGCTTCATCAACGGCGTGCTCATCGCCAATGCCGGGCTCTCCGCGTTCGTCGTCACGCTCGGCATGATGTCGATCGCGCGATCGGCGGCGATCGTCCTCTCCGGCAATCGCATGATCTACGAGTTCGGGCCCCACGGCGCGTCCTTCAAGGCCATCGCCGGCGGCGACCTCTTCGGGGTGTCGAAGCCGCTGGTGACGCTGATCGTGCTCGGCGTGATCGTCGGCATCGTGCTGAAGTTCACGACCTGGGGCCGGCATCTCTATGCGATCGGCGGCAACGAGCATGCGGCGCGGCTGACCGGCGTCCCGGTCGACCGGGTGAAGACCCAGGCCTACGTGCTCTCCGGCCTCATGGCGGCGATCGCAGCGGTCCTCTACATCGGCTGGCAGGGCTCGGCCATCAACTCGCTGGGCGCCACCTACGAGCTCCGCGTCATCGCCTCCACAGTCATCGGCGGCGCGAACCTGATGGGCGGCGAAGGCGGAGCCTATGGTGCGATCATCGGTGCGGCGCTGCTCGAGGTCATCCGCAACGGCCTCCTGATGGAGGGCATCGATTCGAACTGGCAGGGCGCCTTCGTCGGCGTCTTCATCATCCTCGCGGTTCTTCTGGAGAAGATCCGCGGTCGGAGGCGTACCTGATGCGCAAGGCATCGGCACGCTGAGTTGTGCAAAGGGAGGAAGTGCAATGAAGAGACTACTGGCAAGTGCAGCAGCCGTCGCCGTTGCCGTTTCGGCCGGCGCCTTCGCTGTCGGACAGGCGAGCGCCGATGAGAAGCTGGTCATCGCCGTGGTTCCGAAGAACCTCAACAACCCGTTCTTCGACCAGGCCAAGTTCGGCTGCGAGAAGGCGGTCGAGGAAATCGGCGCCGACAAGGTCGAGTGCTTCTTCACCGGCCCCGGCGAGCACGGCGGTGGTGACGAGCAGGTGCAGATCGTCGCCGACCTCATCACCCGGGGCGTCGACGGCATCGCGGTCGCGGCCTCCAACGCCGCAGCGCTGGCGAGCGTGCTGCCGCAGGCCAAGGAGAAGGGCATCCCGGTTCTGACGTGGGATTCCGACCTCCTGCCGGCGAACCACGATCTCCGCGTCGCCTATATCGGCACCTACAACTACGACATCGGCGTCAACCTCGCCAAGCTGGCCCAGGAGATCAAGCCTGACGGCGGCACGATCTGCATCCAGTCGGGCGGCGCCGCGGCGGCCAACCACAACGAGCGCATGCAGGGCATCCGTGACACGCTTTCGGGCGCCAAGAGTGCGGAATCGCCCGGCGAGCGCCTCACGGGCCAGAATGGCTGGACCGAGGTCGATGGATGCCCGCTCTACACCAACGACGACTTCCCGCTGTCGGTGAACCAGCTCGAGGACATCCTCGCCAAGTATCCGGACCTCGACGCCTTCATCCCGACCGGCGGCTTCCCGCAGTTCGTGCCGGACGCGTACCGCGCTGCCGTCACGCCGCACAAGGACAAGATCGCCAGCGGCGCTCTTGCCCTCGTCGTCGCCGACACCCTCCCCGTCCAGATCGACCTGATGAAGGAAGGTCTGTCGGCGGGCCAGGTCGGCCAGCGTCCGTTCGAGATGGGCAACAAGGTCATCCACGCCATCGTGGACATGGCGGGCGGCGCCGACGCTCCGGCCGACCCGACCTACACCGGCCTTGACGTCTGCACGCCGGCGAACGTCGACACCTGCATCGGCGGCTGATCCCAGCCAGCTGCAGTCACGGGACGGGCGGGATCGACTCCCGCCCGTCTGCTTTTCGGGGCAAGCGACCGTCGCGCCATGATCATCGCCACCGGCTCCGCGCAGCCTCCGCGCGACTTCGAGGGCCTGAAGGAGCTCCTGATCGCACGTCGCGGCGATCTGCCGAAGCGGCTCGTCCAGGTCGCGGCCTTCGCGCTCGAGAATCCCAACGAGATCGCCTTCGGCACGGTGGCGAGCGTCGCCGCCCAGGCGCGCGTCCAGCCATCGACGCTCATCCGCTTCGCCCAGACCATCGGCTATGCCGGCTTCACCGACCTCCAGGAAGTGTTCCGCGCGCAGCTCAAGTCGCGCTGGCCCGACTACCGCGAGCGGCTCGCGGCGATCCCCTCGTCCGAGGACCGCTACAATGCCGCCGGCGACCTGATCGAGGGTTTCGCGGCGAGCGCCCTCGCCTCGATCGAGCGGCTGCGCTCGAGCGTCGTCGCCGCCGACGTGGAGCGCGCGGCCGCGCTGCTTGCCGGCGCCGACATCCTCTATCTGCTCGGGCTTCGCCGGGCCTTCCCCGTCACCGCCTACCTGGCCTACGCCCTCGGCAAGCTCGGCTTCCGCGCGGTGCTGGTCGATCAGGTCGCGGCCCTCGGCCCGGAGCAGCTCGCCGGGGCCAGCCGTCGCGACGCGCTCATCGCGGTGAGCTTCGCCCCCTATACGCCGGCCACCGTCGAGCTTGCCGCCGCCGCGGCGGGCCGGAAGGTCCCGGTCATCACGATCACCGACAGCGCACTGTCGCCGCTTTCGCCGAGCGCGACGATCCAATTCGAGGTGGTCGAGGCCGACTACGCCGGCTTCCGCTCGATGGCCGCCTCGATGTCGCGGGCGATGGCCCTGTGCGGCGCCGCCGGCGCCTTGCGGCGTGCCTGAAGCGGCGGCGACGTCCCGGACTAACCCTCCTGAAGCGCCACCGTGCCGAGCCGAGGCATGGCCCGGAAGACGCAGAAATTCGCCAACACCCCGACCACCAGGCCGGCGACCTGCCAGGGCTGCCCCAGGACGTTGTCCCAGACCGTGGTCGCGACGACGCCCGCGACCGCCGCTGCGACAAATGCCGCCGTTCCCTTTCGCACGCCGTAGATGGCAGCGATCAGCGGCACCAGAACCACCGGCGCCCAGTACGTGTAGGCATAGATCAGGATGTCGATGATGCTCTCGATGGCGAGGGCGAAGATCACCGACAGGCTCCCCACGATGAACGTGACCAGCATCGCCAGGGACAGCGCCTGTCGTGACGGCAGCGGCTCGGCGCGGAGCGGCGACACGATGTCGTTGATGAAGGCGATCGACGCCGAATTGAGGAACGAGTCGGCAGACGACATCACGATCGAGATGACCGCCGCGACGACGAGTCCCTTCAGCACCGGCGGCATCACCGTCTGCACGACATATGGCAGGGCGAGACCCGACTGGAGGTCCGGCGTGATGGCGAGGGCGATGACCCCGATCACGCCGGTCACCGCGAAGAACGGAATCGAAAAGATGCCGGCATAGAGTGTCCCGCGCGCCGCCTCTCGCGCTGTCCTGCCGATGCACAGGCGCTGGACGTAGGGTGGCACCAGCGTCTCGCCGAACGCGAATACCAGGAACAGACCGACGAGGCCCAGCCAGGTGTAGTGCCCCCCGGGGATCTCGAGATGATCTGCCGGGACGGCGGCGACGAGCGCGTCGATGCCCCCGACATAGGAGACGCCGAAAACGACCACGAGCGGCATGCCGACGGCGAGGATGAAGAACTGGACGATATCCGTCGCCACCACCGCGGACATCCCGCCGAAGGTCGTGTAGAGCACGACGATGCCGCAGCCGATGCAGATGCCCCACACCCGGTCGATCCCGAAGAACACCTCGAAGACCAGACCCATCGCCCCGACCTGCGCGCCGACGATCCCTGTGCAGAGGAAGAGCGCCGCGAGGCCGGTGACGATCCGGCCCACCTTGCCATAGGCGGTGGCCATGATGTCACCGACGGAGACCGCATTCGGAAAACGGTCCATCCTCGGTGCGATGAAGAGCGCGACGAGGATCTCCTTGAAGCTGAATCCCCAGAGCACGACGACGCTGGCGATGCCGAACAGGAAGACCTTCTCGGCATTGCCGGTCGAGAAGCCCCCACCGATGAACGACGCCGACATCGTTGCGAAGATGACCAGGGCGCCGAAGGAGCGCCCTGCGACGGCATACTGCTCGAAGGTCTTGTGCTTGCGGCCGGCCCAGATGCCGAGCGCCAGGACAATGGCGAGATAGACCGCCACCACGACGACGTCGATCATCGCTTCCCCCCGGGGTTAGACCGGTGACCCGGCCCCTCACCACGCTCGTCCAGTAGACTTGAGAACGACGCGCCGGTCAAAAGCAATGCCGATCAGAGGGGAATGTTGTCGTGCTTCTTCCAGGGGTTGGAGAGTTGCTTGCGGCGGAGCAGGTCGAGAGCCCGGGCCACCCGCCGGCGCGTGGCGTGGGGCATGATCACTTCGTCGACATAGCCGCGCTCGGCGGCGACGAAGGGCGACATGAAGCGCGCCTCGTACTCGCTGGCGCGGGCGGCGATGGCGTCCGGGTCGCCTGCTTCCTTGCGGTAGATGATCTCGACCGCGCCCTTGGCGCCCATCACCGCGATTTCGGCGGTCGGCCAGGCATAGTTGACGTCGCCGCGCAGGTGCTTCGAGGCCATCACGTCATAGGCGCCGCCATAGGCCTTCCGCGTGATCACCGTGATCTTCGGCACCGTCGCCTCGGCATAGGCGAAGAGGAGCTTTGCGCCGTGCTTGATGAGCCCGCCATATTCCTGCGCGGTGCCGGGCAGGAAGCCGGGCACGTCGACGAAGGTGACGATCGGGATGCCGAAGCAATCGCAGAAGCGGACGAACCGTGCCGCCTTCCGCGAAGCGTCGGAATCGAGAACGCCGGCGAGCACCATCGGCTGGTTGGCGACGAATCCCACCGTCCGGCCCTCCATCCGGCCGAAGCCGACGACGATGTTCCTCGCAAAGTCCTTCTGGATCTCGAAGAAGTCGCCGTCATCGGCGACCTTCAGGATCAGTTCCCGGATGTCGTAAGGCTTGTTGGCGCTGTCCGGAACCAGCCGGTCGAGTGAGGGCTCCTCCCGGCCGGGCGGGTCGCCGGCAGGGATCTCGGGCACGCCGTCGCGGTTGGAGAGTGGCAGGAACGAGAGCAGCCGGCGCATCTCGATCAGAGTCTCGACGTCGTTGTCGTAGGCGCCATCGGCGATGGCCGAGCGCGTCGTGTGGACGCTCGCGCCGCCGAGTTCCTCCGCCGTCACGGTCTCGTTGGTCACCGTCTTCACCACGTCGGGGCCGGTGACGAACATGTAGCTCGTGCCACGCACCATGAAGATGAAGTCGGTCATCGCCGGGGAATAGACGTCGCCGCCGGCGCAGGGTCCCATGATCACGCTGATCTGCGGGATCACGCCCGAGGCCAGCACGTTGCGCTGGAAGACCTCGGCATAGCCGCCGAGCGCGGCGACTCCCTCCTGGATGCGCGCCCCGCCGGCATCGTAGAGGCCGATGATGGGAACGCCCGCCTTCAGGGCCATGTCCTGGATCTTGCAGATCTTCTCGGCATGGGCCTCGGACAGCGATCCGCCGAACACCGTGAAGTCCTTGGCGAAGACGTAGACCGGCCGGCCGTTCACCAGGCCCCAGCCGGTGACGACGCCGTCGCCGGCGATCTTGCGATCGGCCATGCCGAAATCGGTTGCCCGGTGCTCGACATACATGCCGTACTCCTCGAACGACCCTTCGTCGAGGAGCACCTCGATGCGCTCGCGCGCCGTGAGCTTGCCGAGCGCGTGCTGCGCCTCGATGCGCGCCGTGCCGCCACCGAGCCGGGCGCGCGCCCGGCGCTGTTCGAGTTCGACGAGAATCTCTTTCATCCGCACGACCCCTGCCCCATCATCAAGCGCTGAATACCATTTCCGGCGCGGAGGGATAGAGTGGCCAGCGAGCACGACGTGACCCCCGAAGCCGTCACCGGCGGCGTGCGGACACTCCTGCGCCTGGAGGGTCTGGCCTTGTTCGCCCTGGCGCTCGGTGCCTTCCTGTGGCTCGGAAGCGAACCCTGGTGGCTCTTCCTCGTGCTCCTGCTTGTGCCGGATGTGTCCTTCGCCGGGTACCTCGGGGGTCCGCGGGTCGGCGCGCTGGCCTACAATGCGGCCCACTCGACCATCGGACCGATCGCCCTGCTCGCCGCGGGCGCCCTCACCGGCAGCGGCCTGGTCGTATCGCTCGCCCTGATCTGGGCGGCGCATATCGGCCTCGACCGCGCCATCGGCTACGGCCTCAAGTACCGGGCCGGCTTCGCGTTCACGCATCTCGGGCGGATCGCCGGGCGATAGGCTCAGCCGTTCCGCAGGGCCTCGAGGACCAGCGCTGCCGCCTGCATGTCCTGCCAGCGCCGCGCCCGCGCCTCGACCGCCTCCGCGTCGCGCCCCCAGCGCTCGGCCTGCCAGTCCTCGTCGGCATGGGCCGCGGCCCACGCCGCCTCGGCCGTGATCTCCCCGCGGGCGAAGGCGAGCGCGATCAGCGCCGAGCCGGTGAGCGTCGTCATCGAGTGGAGCGCGGCGAGGCCGAGGGCATCGACTCCGGCGAGCGCGCGGTCCACCGCACCGAGCGTCGCCGGGTCCTGGTCGACATGGACGATGCCTTCGGCGAGGGTGAAGCGGACGCCGAGCGCCGTCTCGGAGGCCTTGAGGATCGGCCCCCAGAGCCGCGCCTCGGTGTCGATCAGCGACTGGGGACCCTCGGCCCGGTAGAGGATCAGGTCGCTGCCGGCATGGCGCACGATGTCCTCGCGCACCGCCGCCATCTCCGCCGAAACCCGGTCGATCGCCGAGTTGACGAGGCGGGTGAGCGGCATCCGCGCCGGGTCGATCTCGTCCGCCTGGGCGTTCCACTCGGCGGCAAGCGCCTCGGCGAGCGCCGGCTGGGGCACGGCGAGGAAGTTCCGTGCAGGAGTCCGCGTCACGCGGCCGTCGAGCTGAACGACATGCCCCGCCGCGTGCGGCGCGGCGGTCGCAACCTTGTAGAAGCGCTTGGGCAGCGCCGGCTTCGAAAGCCGCCGGGCGGCGCCCGTCGCGGTGTCGTTTTCGCTCATGGCAGTCTCCTCGGGCGGCGGACCATAGTCCCGCCCGGCCGGCGGCGTCCACCCGGCCCGAAGCGCGGCCTGAAGTCTCCGGATCCCGAGGGGCGTATCCTGTCCACCCGCCGTCGGGTTATGGCAGGATGATGCGTCTTCCGAGCGCCGGGGAGTGAAGAACCGCGAACATGGACAAGGCATCCGTGACCGACCCGTCCCGCGTGCTCAGCTTCGGCCGCGAGAAGCTGGCCCGCACCAACATGACCTTCGCCGGGATCGCGGGCATCGTCGGTATCCTCGCCATCCTGGCCGACGGGAACCGGTCGCTCACGGTGGTCGGCTGGGGGCTGGTCGTGTTCGCGGTCGGCTGGGGCGGCTGGGAGCTGTCGCGGATGACCCAGGCGCAGAAGCCCATCCTGGTGCTCAGCCCGGACGCGATCTTCATGCGGATCGAGGGGGCCGTCGAATTCGCGATCCCGTGGAGCGAGGTGCGCGGCATCGACGCGATCGACATTGCCGGCTCCCGCGGCGGCGTCCACCGAAACGTGACCGTCGTCCTCGTCGACCGCGAGTTCTACGACCGCGTCATCCACGTCGGATCGTTCATCCGCCGCGGCCCCGGTTGGAACCAGGTCTTCCTTCCCCTCGGGGATCTCATGCAGGTGGCGCTGCATCATGAGATCCTGCCGGTCGACGGCCCCGAGCTGCTGGCCGCCGTCGAGGCCCGCTACCGGGCCTTCAGCCGCCTGCAATCACCCTGAGGTCGGGGCGGCTGTCTCCGGTCACCCGGTCGAGCGCCCGCACCGTCGCACGAAGCCGCCGCGCCATCAGGCGCATCACCGCGTCCGCGAAGTCGCTGTCGTCGCGGCAAAGCAGCAGGAACAGGTCGCGATCGATGATCCGCACCTCGGTCGGTCCCGAGGCGGTGGCGCTGGCCATGCGCGGCCCGTCGTCGATCAGCGACGCCTCTCCGAAGATCTCGCCCGGCCTCACCACCTCGATGGGCACACCGTTGCCGATCCGGACCCGCCCCAGGGCCACGATGAAGGCACAGTCGCCGGGCTCGCCGCGGCTGAAGATGTTGGCGCCGTTGGGGAAGACGAGCGCCTTTCCCCCGCCGGCGGCAATCGCATCGATGTCGAAGGTGGTCCCTGGCATTTCCGGTCTTCCTGTCCTTGCGCCGCCCCGGCATCCTTCGGAGGCCCGGCTTAAGAAACGTCTGCGCGCATCGTTCAAACTGTCACTGTCTAGGCGAGCGCGACGGGAAACCGAACGATGGATGCGATCGAGGGTGAACGGGCGCTAAACTTGCCGCACAAACTTTGATGCGCTAACCGGACGGCGGGCTGCGCCGGTTCCGGTCGCCCGCGACTGCACCCCGGACCACTGGATTCCCGACGATGCCGGCCGACAGGACCCTCATCAAGCCGCGGCTCCCCCGCGGCCTTGCCGACCGCGACGCGGGCGCCATCCGCGCCACCGAGGCGATGGTGGCCAGGATCCGGGCCGTCTACGAGCGCTACGGCTTCGAGCCGGTCGAGACGCCGCTGATCGAGTACACCGAGGCACTGGGCAAGTTCCTCCCCGACCAGGATCGGCCGAACGAAGGCGTCTTCTCCTTCCAGGACGATGACGAGTCCTGGCTGTCGCTCCGCTACGATCTGACGGCCCCCCTCGCCCGCTACGTCGCCGAGAACTACGAGCGGCTGCCGAAGCCCTACCGCAGCTATCGCCATGGCTGGGTGTTCCGGAACGAGAAGCCCGGCCCCGGCCGCTTCCGCCAGTTCATGCAGTTCGACGCCGACACGGTCGGCGCCGCCTCGCCGGCCGCCGACGCCGAGATGTGCATGATGATGGCCGACACGCTGGAGGCCCTCGGGATCCCGCGCGGCCAGTACGTCATCAAGGTCAATTCGCGGAAGGTGCTCGACGGCGTGCTCGAGGCGATCGGCCTCGGCGGCGACGACAATGCCGGCCGCCGTCTCGGCGTGCTGCGCGCCATCGACAAGCTCGACCGCCTCGGCATCGACGGCGTCCGCCAGCTCCTCGGCAAGGGCCGCGAGGACGAGAGCGGCGACTTCACGAAGGGGGCAGACCTCGACCCCGCCAGCATCGACCGGCTCGTCGGCTTCCTCGAGACGGCGGCGACCGCCGCGGGCGAGATCGCCGCTGCCGGGCCGCTGCCGGTGGCCGTCGCCGAGCGCGACCGGGCCGACTGGAACATCGTCGCGGAGATGAAGGCGGCCTTCGGCAACAGTCCGACCATCGTCGAGGGGTTGGCCGACCTGGAGGACATCTGGGAATTCGCCCGCGGAGGAGGCTATGGCATCGACCGGATCAGGATCGACCCGTCCGTCGTCCGAGGCCTCGAGTATTACACCGGCCCCGTCTTCGAGGCGGAACTGCTGTTCGAGATCCCCAACGAGAAGGGCCAGCCGGTGGTGTTCGGCTCGGTTGGCGGCGGCGGGCGCTATGACGGGCTGGTCGGCCGCTTCATGAAGGACAACGTGCCGGCGACCGGCTTCTCGATCGGCGTGTCCCGCCTCCAGGCGGCCCTCACCTCGCTCGGTCGGATCGACGCGGCGACGACGAGCGGCCCGGTGGTGGTGACGGTGATGGACCGGCTCCGCTTCGCCGACTACCAGCGCATGGTGGCGGCGCTCCGCGGCGCCGGCATCGCGGCGGAACTCTATCTGGGGGAATCCGGCATGCGCGCGCAGCTCAAATATGCCGACCGCCGCAATGCGCCGGCCGTCGTCATCCAGGGTGAGGACGAGCGGGCCCGCGGCGTCGTCCAGGTCAAGGACCTCGCGGCCGGCAAGGCCGCCGCCACCGCCATCGCCGGGCACGAGCAGTGGAAGGAAGAGCGGCCCGGCCAGGTCGAGGTGCCGGAATCGGGACTGGTCGCGGCGGTGCGGAAGATCGTCGATGGTTAGTGTTGCGTGCTTCGAGGCTTGGGATCGCGCCACTGCCCTGATCCTGAGACGCGCGGGCGCAGACGGAGCCGCCCAGGACGCACAGGCGCGGCGCCGCCCATGACCGACCGCTACGCCCCGCTTCGCGCCCTT
Source organism: Pseudomonadota bacterium (assembly GCA_023433185.1). Next base: position 14,295 of record JAEZEN010000163.1, read on the forward strand.
CTCGCCGACGCCGGCTACGGGTTTGTCGAGCCGCCGATCCTCTACGACGCCAGCGTCTTCGTCGAGCCGCTGGGCGAGGACCTGCGGCGCCGGCTGTTCCTCACGGCGGATCAGGACGGGACGGAAATGGCGCTCCGCCCCGACTTCACGATCCCCGTGGCGCTCCACCACCTCGCCGCGGGACCGGCGAAGCGGAAGGCCGCCTATGCCTATCTCGGTCCGGTCTTCCGCCAGCGGGCGGACGGCCCCGATGAGTTCCTCCAGGCCGGGGTGGAGTCGCTCGGTCGCACCGACCGCGAGGACGCCGACGCGGACATGCTGCGTCTCGCCTACGACGCTTCGGCAACGCTGCGCGTGCGGAAGCCGGTGGTCCGGATCGGGGATTCCGGCCTCTTCGCCGCCGTGCTCGACGCGCTCGACCTCGACCCGCCGTGGCAGCGTCGGCTCTCCCGCGCCTTCGGCGATCCGGTGCGGCTCCGTGCGCTGCTCGTGCGTGCCGCCGAAGGCATCGCACCCGACGCCGACGGGGAGTTCGCTACGATGCGGCCGGCGCGCCTCAGGCGGAAGGTCGAGGAGATGTTCGCCGGCGCCGGCCTCGGGATCACCGGCCGCAGCCCGGCCGAGGTCGCGGCGCGCTATGCCGAGAAGGCGGCCCTCGCCGCCGGCACCGGACCGCGTGCGCCGGCCGTACTCTCCCGCTTCCTCGCCATCGGCGGCGACCCCCTCGCCGCCGCCGCGGCCCTCGGGGCGTTGGCCCGCGACGA
>JAEZEN010000098.1 GCA_023433185.1 Pseudomonadota bacterium
GCGGCACGGCGGCGGGTTCGCCGCGCTCGCTTCCGCCACGGCGACCGCGCCTGCGGCGTCCGCGGCGCTCGCCACCGTCCTCGCGCACCGTGTCCTCGGATGCACCGGCCGCCTCCGGCGCACCGGCATCGGCGGTCGCACCGGTCTCCGCCGTCGTCGCAGCGGCGGCCGTCGACGCGCTCCGCCGGCCATAGCGCGAGGCAGCGCGCTCGTCGTCGGCTTCGACTTGGAGCCCGGCAATGGTCTGGCCGGTCAGCTTCTCGATCGCCGCGATATACTTTCGGTCGATGGGCGTCGTTATGGTGATCGCCGTCCCCGTCAGCCCGGCGCGGCCGGTCCGGCCAATCCGGTGGACATAGTCCTCGGCATGGGTGGGGACGTCGAAATTGAAGACGTGGCTGACGGCCGGAATATCCAGGCCGCGGGCGGCAACATCGCTCGCCACGAGCAGGGTCAGCCGGTCCTTCCGGAAGTCGTCCAGCGTCTGCGTGCGCGAGCGCTGGTCCATGTCGCCATGCAGGGCCCCGGCGTTGAAGCCGTGGCGGTCGAGCGAACGGTGCAGGATGGCGACGTCACGCTTGCGGTTGCAGAAGATGATCGCGTTCTTGAAGTCGGTGGACTCGCGGAGCAGTTTCCGGAGTACCGCACGCTTGTCCGCCGCCTCGCGGCCGGCGGGGACGACGTACTGCGCCACCGTGGATGCGGTGGTCGCCGGACGGGACGCCTCGACCTTGATCGGGTTCGACAGGAACTGGTCGGCGAGGCGCTGGATCTCCGGCGGCATCGTCGCCGAAAAGAACAGCGTCTGGCGGGTGAAGGGCAGGGTCTTGCAGATGCGCTCGATGTCGGGAATGAAGCCCATGTCGAGCATGCGGTCGGCCTCGTCGATGACGAGAATCTCTACGCCCGAGAGCAGCACCTTGCCGCGGCCGATATGGTCGAGGAGCCGGCCCGGCGTCGCGATGAGCACGTCCACCCCGCGGTCGAGCTTCTTCTCCTGCTCGTCGAACGACACGCCGCCGATCAGCAGGGCGACGGTCAGCCGGTGGTTGCGACCGTACTTGTTGAATTGTTCCTCGACCTGCGCGGCGAGTTCGCGGGTCGGTTCGAGGATGAGCGTCCGCGGCATGCGCGCCCGGGCCCGGCCCCGCTCGAGGAGGTTGAGCATGGGGAGGACGAAGGACGCCGTCTTGCCCGTGCCGGTCTGCGCGATGCCGAGAACGTCGCGGCGCGCGAGCACGTGCGGGATCGCCTGCTCCTGAATCGGGGTAGGTGCGGTGTATCCCGCCGCCTCGACCGAGGCGAGCACCTTCGGGCTTAATCCAAGTTCTGAGAACAGCATCTTTTAAAGCAAACCCGGTGGCCGCCCGGGACCAACTGGACGGTCTATCTTGTGACGCCGCCGCATGACTGAGTCAGCCCGCAAAATAGGGATTGTGCCGGCTGTGTCAACGATTACGAGAAATTAATGACTCGCCCAGCGAAGAAAAGCGGCTCGTGTTGCGACGACGACTTGGGTGACGTGTTAGTCGGCGCAGCAGCATCGGCATTGTGCGCCCGCTAGTTGCTCGCGGGACCAAACATGTAATCGTCAGGTGAAAAGATGTGCACCTCGTAAGTTTCACCGACTTCGCCCGGATCGCCCATCGTGTCGACGAACAGCGATATCCCCAGATCGTCGGTCTCCGACGACAGGTTCACGATGTCGACGCCGAGATCGCCCAGCTCCGTGATCTCGATCGATTCCTCGACGGTCGCCGCCCCGGCATCGCCATAGGCGATCCACTGCACGAACAGCCGGGCCGTGATGCGATCGACGCCGCCCCGGGTGACGACGAGCCGGTAGGCGCCGTTGCGGTCGCCGTCCTGCCAGCTGCCGCTGATGCTCATGTCCTCGACGCTGCCCGGAATGGCGCGGACGAGTTCGGCCGTGTCATCCGCGACGGCCGATCCGCCGAGGCCGAGGCCGACGCTGAATCCGGTCACGAGGGCGTACTTGCGGTACATCAGGCAATCTCCGAAGTCGGTGCTGGCGGCGGAAAATAGCGGAAATCGCCGGAACGTCCACCCACGGCCGCCACGCGTCCGCACCGGCCGGCGTGGCGGAGGCGCGGTAATGGAGCGCGGCGCCCGGGCCGCCCGCGTCAGATGTCGAGATCGACGGAGGCGAACTCGGCATTCTCCTGGATGAAGCGGAACCGCTCCTCGGGCTTGTTCCCCATCAGGTTCTCGACGCGCTCACCGGTCGCCTTGTCCTCGACGATCTCGACCCGGAGCAGGATGCGCTTGCCCGGGTCCATGGTGGTCTCCTTGAGCTGGCTGGGGAGCATCTCGCCCAGGCCCTTGAAGCGGCTCACCTCGACCTTGGCGTTGCTCTTGAACTCGCGCTTCAGGAGCTCGTCGCGATGGCGCTCGTCGCGGGCATAGACGCTCCGGCCGCCCTGGGTGAGGCGGAAGAGCGGCGGCACGGCGAGATAGAGGTGGCCGTTCCGCACCAGGTCCGGCGTCTCGCGATAGAAGAAGGTGATGAGCAGCGACGCGATGTGGGCGCCGTCGACATCCGCGTCGGTCATGACGATCACCCGGTCGTAGCGGAGGTCCTCGTCGCGGTAGCGGCTGCCGGTGCCGACGCCGAGGGCCTGCATCAGGTCGGCAAGCTGCTGGTTCTGGGTCAGCTTCTCCTTGCCGGCACTGGCGACGTTGAGGATCTTGCCGCGGAGCGGCAGGACCGCCTGCGTCGCCCGGTTGCGCGCCTGCTTGGCCGAGCCGCCGGCCGAATCGCCCTCGACGATGAAGATCTCGGTGTCGCGCCGGTCGCGGCTCGAGCAGTCGGCGAGCTTCCCCGGCAGACGCAGCTTCCGCGAGGCGTTCTGGCGCCCGACCTCCTTCTCCTGGCGGCGGCGAAGGCGCTCCTCGGCCCGCTCGATCACCCAGTCGAGAAGCTTGGAGGCTTCGTTCGGGGCGCCGGCGAGCCAGTGGTCGAAGGGATCGCGGATGGCGTTCTCGACGATGCGCGTGGCGGCTGCCGTGGCCAGCCGGTCCTTGGTCTGGCCGACGAATTCCGGCTCGCGGATGAAGACCGACAGGAGGCCGGCGGCGGACACCATCACGTCGTCGGCGGTGATGACCGCGGCGCGCTTGTTGCCGGCGCGTTCGGCGTGGTCCTTGAGCCCGCGCAGCATCGCGGCGCGGAGGCCCGCCTCGTGCGTGCCGCCGTCGCCGGTCGGGATGGTGTTGCAGTAGGAGCGTACGAATCCGTCGCCCGGGAACCATGCGACGGCCCATTCGACGGCGCCGTGCCCGCTCGTCTTCTCGGTCCGGCCGGCGAAGATCGGGACCACCGTCCGCTCCTCGCCGAGTTCGGCCGCAAGGTACTCCTTGAGCCCGCCGGGGAAATGGAACGTCGCCTTCTCCGGCACGCTGGTGCCTGCGACCAGCCCGGCGTCGCAGCGCCAGCGGATCTCGACGCCGCCGAAGAGATAGGCCTTGGAGCGCGCCTGGGCGAAGAGCCGCTCGGGGCGCATCGCCGCCCCCTTGCCGAAGATCTCCTGGTCCGGCCGGAAGCGGACGCGGGTACCGCGGCGATTGTGAACCTCACCGAGGTCCTCGAGCGGGCCGAGGGGGGCGCCGCGGGCGAAGCGCTGACGGTAGAGGCGGCGGCCGCGGGCGACCTCGACCTCGAGCGATTCCGACAGGGCGTTCACCACCGAGATGCCTACGCCGTGCAGGCCGCCGGATGTCTCGTAGACCTTCGAATCGAACTTTCCCCCGGCGTGAAGGGTGGTCATGATGACTTCGAGTGCAGACTTCTCGCGGAACTTCGGGTGCGGGTCGACGGGGATACCGCGTCCGTTGTCGGTCACGGTGACGAAGCCGTCGGCCTCGAGTTCGACCTCGATCCAGTTGGCATGGCCGGCCACCGCCTCGTCCATGGCGTTGTCGATGACCTCGGCGAAGAGATGGTGGAGACCTTTCTCGTCGGTGCCGCCGATATACATGCCGGGTCGGCGGCGTACCGGCTCGAGCCCCTCCAGCACCTCGATGTCGGCGGCCGAATAGTCGCTGTCGGCGGCAGGCACGGCGGCGGACTTCCGCGGCGGGGCAGGCCTTTCGGCGCGCACCGGCCTGGGCGCGGACGGCCGGTCCACGGCGGCAAAGAGGTCGTCGTCGGTCTTCTGGCGGGCAGGTCTGGTGGAAGCCATGAACGTGGGGTCTCTGGACACGAATCAGCGGCAGTCTGGCATTTTTTGATAGCCGTAGGGTTAGCGCGGATCACCCCGGGCGAGGGCGGCGTCGCGATGCGGGCCAAGCGGGGCGAGGACCCGCACGACGCGTCGTCGGCAAGGGGCGTCAGTCTCCCGCCATGCCGATCAGCTGCTCGACGGTCGGCAGCATGTTGCCGACGACCACGGCGTAGCCCTCGGCATTCAGGTGCCGGCCGATGTCGCCATTGACCGTGTAGCGGCCGCGCTTCCGCCCGAGGGTGGTCACGCCATCGAAGAAGTCGGCATAGTAGAGCGCGCCGTTCCGCGCCGCGATCTCCGAGAAGTCGTTCGGCGCGAAGCCGACGAGCAGGACTTCGAGGCCGCGGGCGCGAAGGTCGGCGACGATGCGGTCGAGATTGGCCGCGATGGCAACCGCCGGCACGCCCTTCCGCCAGTCGTTCCGGCCGAGGAAGACGATCGCCGCATCCGCGCCATCGGCGAGCGCCTCGTCGAGGCCGGCCATCCCCTCCGCGGTCATGTCGCCGTTCCGACCGGCGTTGACGATCGTCGCGTCATGACCCTTGGCGCGCAGCTGCGCCTCCATCTGTGCCGGATAGGTCTCGCTGCGTTCGACGCGGTAGCCATAGGTGTTGCTGTCGCCGATCGCGACGATGCGTAGGGGTTCGGCCGTCGCCGCGCCGAGGCCGAGCAGCATCGCCAGCCCCGTGGCGCCGGCAACAAACGCATGCCGCAGACTACCGGCCACGCGCGGTCTCCCTCGAATCCGCCCCCATGGGGTGATTCCCATCCCCGGGGGTCACGATTTCGCATTGCGCTTGCCGGCGCAAGCTGCCTCGCATAGGGGAACCCCGGTTGCCCGCAAGAGGAATCCCATGTCCGCCGAAACGATCGAGCGCACCGGAGCCGCAACGCCATGGACCCGACTGCCCGTCGCGACGCCGGGGCTTGTGGTCGACCTCGACATCCTCGACCGCAATCTTGACGAGATGGCGGCGATCGCCCGCGAGACGGGGGTGGAACTCTTCCCGCATGCCAAGACCCACCGGATGGCGAAGCTCGGCGTCCGGCAGATCGCGCATGGGGCCGACGGCCTGTGCGTCGCCAAGCTGGGCGAGGCGGAGGCCTTCGCCGATGCCGGCGTGCGGCGGCTGTTCGTCGCCAATCCGATCGTCGGCGCCGACAAGGCGGAACGGGCGCTGGCGCTCCACCGGCGGAGCGACCTGCTCCTCGCCGCCGACGGGATCGAGGCCGCGAACGCCATCGGCGCCGCCTTTTCGGCCGCAGGGGAGACCGCACGCCTGATGCTCGCCGTCGATTCCGGCCTCGGGCGCGAGGGCGTGACCGCCGCCGGCGCCCCGGACGTCGCCGCCGCGATCCATGCCGTCCCTGGCGTGGACCTCGTCGGCATCTACACCCACGAGGGTCACACCTACGCCGCGACCGGCCCGGAGGACCTCGTCGCCCGTGCCCGGGCGGCCGGCGAGTTCATGGTCGGCGTCGCCGCCTCCATCCGGTCCCGTGGCGTGCCGCTGCCGATCGTGTCGCTCGGCGCCTCGGCCTCGGCGCGTGCCGTGGCCCGCGTGCCGGGCGTCACCCAGATCCGTCCCGGCATCTACGCCTTCAACGACGTCGGCCAGATCGCCCTCGGCAACGCCAGCCTCGCCACGACCGCGGTCCGGGTGATCGCGACCGTCACCAGCCATCCCGAGCCGGCCCGGGCCTGCATCGACGCCGGCTCCAAGGCGCTCAGCACCGACCTCGTCGGCGCCGCCGCCCATCGCGACGCCTTCCCCGGCCACGGGCTCATCGTCAACGCGTCGGGCTGGGTGATCGAGCGCATGTCCGAAGAGCACGGCTGGCTCCGCTGGCACGGAGCGGGAGCGCCGACCCCGCTGCCGGTCGGCAGCCGCCTTGAAGTCGTGCCCAACCACGTCTGCATGGCCTTCGTGATGCTCCGGCGCGCGGCCCTGGTGAAGGACGGGGCGGTCGTGGACCATGCCGAGGGTTTCGGCGCGGGCGCATCGGAATAGGAGGACCACCACATGGCCGACGCGGTCACCATCTACGGGATCCGGAACTGCGACACGATGAAGAAGGCGCGGGCCTGGCTCGATGCCCACGACGTCGCCTACGCCTTTCACGACTACAAGGTCCAGGGGATCGAGGCCGGTCGCCTCGCCGGCTGGGCGGCCAAGGTCGGCTGGGAGGCGCTCCTCAACCGCGCCGGCACCACCTTCCGGAAGCTCCCGGAAGCCGAGAAGGCGGACCTCACCGAGAAGACGGCGCTGGCGCTGATGCGCGCCCAGCCCAGCATGATCCGGCGTCCGGTGCTCGAGACCGGCGGGCAAGTCCTCGTCGGCTTCAAGCCAGAAACCTATGCCGGAGCGTTCCGGCGCTAGAGTGGCCCGTGCCGGCCCGCGCCGCGACGCGCTTGCGTGAACGGCGCGGCTTCGCCAATGTGCCGCGCGAAGTTCAGGGAGGACAGGACGTGGCGAATAGCATCGAGACGACGAAGCTCGGCCGGACGGACATCACGGTGTCGCGGGTGTGCTGGGGCACCGGGCCGATCGGCCACATGCCGGAGGTCTACGGTCACGGCTCGAGCGAGGATCTCGCCTATGCCACGGTGAACGCGATCTTCGACGGGCCCGGCAACTTTCTCGACACGTCGCGCAACTACGGTGCGGGACGCAGCGAGGAACGCATCGGCCACGTCATCAAGGCGCGCGGTGGCATCCCGGAGGGCTTCGTCGTCGCCACTAAGCTCGACCGCGATCCCGACACCAACAGCTTCGACGCCGACGCGATGCGCCGCTCGCTCGAGAAGAGCCTCAAGGCACTGAACCTCGACCGGGTTGGCCTGCTCCACATCCACGATCCGGAATACGCCGCCAATCTCGACGAGGTGACCAGGACCGGGGGCGGCATCGAGACGCTCTACGCGATGAAGGAAGAGGGCTTCTGCGATGCCGTCGGCCTCGCGGCGGGCCGCGTCGACATCATGATGCCGATTCTCGAGCGCTTCGATTTCGACGCCATGATCACCCACAACCGGTTCACGCTGGTCAACCGCAACGCCGACGCGATGATCGATTTTGCCGTGGGCAAGGGCATCGCCGTGATCAACGCGGCGCCCTTCGCCGGCGGCGTGTTCGCCCGCGGCAGCGACGCCAACCCGCGCTACGTCTACCAGGAGGCGAGCGAGGAGATGCTCCGGCCGGTGCGGGCCGTGGAGGCGATCTGCGCCCGGCACGGCGTACCGCCGGGAGCGGTGGCCCTCCAGTTCTCGATGCGCGACAACCGCATCACCTCGACCATCTGCGGCGTCGGCCGGCCGGAGGAGATCACCGGCGTCGCTGAGTGGGCCAACTGGCCCGTGCCGGCGGCGGTATGGGACGACATCGCGGCGCTGCCGGTAAGCCGCGACGACCCCGAGGCGACGCGCAACTACGTCGCCCCGTCCTGAGCCCGTCTCAGCGGCCGGAGCGCACGATCCTGTCGATCACCCGCGCCGGCTTGCCCGACATCGTGGCGATCTTCTGCTCCTGCGCCTCGATGAAGATGCGGGCGGGCTCGTCGCCGTCGAGGCCGCCGAGGCCCTCCGCCGGGACCTTGCGGTTCGAGGCGCGGGAGCCGTCCTCGTAGAAGACGTCGAACAGGACGACGCCGGTTTCGACACGGGGTTTCATCTTGGCCATCTTGACTACTCCGTCTTCGCTTCCGCGGCCGAGGCTTCGGTCTCGGCCTGCGTGTTGACTGCCTCGCCGTCGCCGCCCTTGCGCTTCGCGGTGCCTTCCTGGAGGCGGCGCAGCTTTTCCTGCTTCTTCTGCTCCTTGGCCCTGGTCCGGTTGCCGCGCTCCTGCTGGTAGTTGGGTTTGAAGGCCATGTGCTTCTCCATCGGGAAAACGGGATCGAGGCACATCCGGCCGACCCGATCGCGGCCTGCCGGACGGCACAGAGGACCGCGCTCGGGCAACCACCCGATTGCGATGTCCGCGCTGCGCTCCAGTGAAAATGCCCGGCGCGAGGCCCGGGCAGCATGGTGGTACATATAGGGGCCCGGCGGGCGGAGCGCAAATCAGCCCTTCCGCCGGCTGCTCGCGCATGATGCCGCCGGCCACGCATGTGCTCGGAACCCCGAACCGGCATGGCGAGACGGCCTACTGAGGCGGATCGCGGCCGCGGGGGGTGGACGGGGCGCCCCGGGCGGGCTATCGCCTCCCTGCAAAGGTACGGGACCAGTCACGATGATCTTCATCACCCAGGGGCGGTACACCCAGCACGCGCGGGCAAGCATGCTCGCCAATCCGGAGGAGCGGGCCCCGGCGCTCGACGAGCTCCTCAAGGCGGCGGGCGTGAAGCTCCTCAATGCCTTCTGGACATTCGGCGAGCATGACTTCCTGATCGTCGTCGATGCGCCGGACGAGCACGCCTGGATGCAGGTGCTCCTGGTTGCCTCGTCGACCGGCGGCATCGCCGACTTCCGGACGATCCTCGCCCTGCCGATGGCCGAGGGCGAGAAGGACTATGCGGCCGCCGCCGAACTGGCCCGCCGGTTCGAGGCGAGCCAGAGACAATAGCAGACGATAGCCCCTTGCCCGCCAGGCCCGGAGGCATGGCAGTTCGACGGGCAACCCGGCGGATGGCCCGCGTGAGCGGCGGAAATCTAGCCGGCCGGCATTTCGGCAGGCTTGAGCATCACCGACTCGCCGCAGCCGCAGGCCGACACCTCGTTCGGATTGCGGAAAACGAAGCCCGAGCGGAGCTTGGTGACCTCGAAGTCCATCTCGGAGCCGAGCAGGAACATCACCGCCTTGGGGTCGACATAGACGTTGGCGCCGTGCGCACTCACCACGTCGTCGATCGGGTTCACCACCTCGACCGGCTCCAGCGTGTATTCCATGCCGGCGCAGCCGCCCTTCTTGACGCCGACGCGGAGGCCGGCGATCGGACGGTCGGCATTCTCCACGAGGTCGCGGACACGGGCGGCGGCGGCCTCGGACAGCCGCATCACGGACGGGCGGGGACGAGCAGTTGCCATCGTCGTCACTTCCTCTCGCGCCGGTTCAAGGCCGGCGGATCATCACACCAAACATGGTCCCGGCGCGCGGCAATGGCAAGCGGCAGCCTGTTGGTCCGCCTCCGGCATTCGCCGGTCCCCCGGGAATCCGGTGCCGAACGAATGTCGCAGTCACCGGGACCGCTAGTACCAGTTGAGCGCCACCCGCGCCTCGTCGGACATCCGCTCGGGCCCCCATGGCGGGTCGAAGACCATGTTGACGTTGACGGTGCCGACCCCCGGCACGAGGCTGACGGCGTTCTCGACCCAGCCCGGCATCTCACCGGCCACCGGACAGCCCGGGGCGGTCAGCGTCATGTCGATGTCGATATTGCGCTCGTCGGAGATGTCGACCCGGTAGATCAGGCCAAGCTCGTAGATGTCGGCCGGGATCTCGGGGTCGTAGACCGACTTGAGCGCGGCGACGATGTCGGTGGTGAGCCGATCGAGTTCCTCGGGCGGAAGGGCCGATCCGGTCGCGGTCACGGTCGCCGAGGCGCCCTTTGCGTCGAAGGCCTCTCCCGTGCTTTCCGGGACCGTCGGTGTCGAGACATCGTCCATGGCGCTCATTCCGCTGGCGCTGTTCACGCGAAGAAGGACCGTGCCTTCTCGAGGGCCGCCGCGAGCCGGTCGACCTCCTCGAAGGTGTTGTACATGCCGAACGAGGCCCGGCAGGTGGCGGTGGTGCCGAAGCGGGCGAGCAGGGGCTGGGCGCAATGGGTGCCGGCCCGCACCGCGACCCCCTCGCGATCGATGATCGTCGATACGTCGTGCGGGTGAGCCCCTTCGAGATTGAACGAGAAGATCGCGCCCCTGCCCCGGGCGTGGCCATAGAGCCGCAGGCTGTTGATCTCGCGCAGCCGCTCTTCCGCATAGACGCCAAGCGCCGCCTCATGCAGCGCGATCCGGTCGCGTCCGACACCTTCCATATAGGCCAGCGCCGCACCGAGGCCGATCGCCTGGACGATCGGCGGCGTGCCGGCCTCGAAGCGATGCGGCGGCTCCGCATAGGTGACGTGGCTTTCGGTCACGTCGCGGATCATCTCGCCGCCGCCGAGGAAGGGCGGCATCGCGGCCAGGAGCTTCCGCTTGCCGTAGAGTACGCCGATGCCGGTCGGACCATAGGTCTTGTGACCGGTGAAGCAGTAGAAGTCGCAATCGAGATCGCGGACGTCGACCGGCATGTGGACGGCACCCTGGCTGCCATCGACCAGCACCGGGATGCCGCGGGCATGGGCGATGCGGACGACCTCCTTCACCGGCACCACGGTGCCGAGGACATTCGACATCTGGGTGATCGCGACGATGCGCGTCCGGTCGGTGAGCAGCCTTTCGAACTCGTCGAGGAGGAACGTCCCGTCGTCGGCGACCGGCGCCCACTTGAGGACCGCGCCGTGGCGCTCGCGGTGGTAGTTCCACGGCACGATGTTGGAATGGTGCTCCATGATCGAGAGGACGATCTCGTCACCCTCGCGGAAGTCCATCCCGTAGCTGGCCGCGACGAGGTTGATCGCCTCGGTCGCGTTCTTGGTGAAGATGATCTCCTCGACCGAGCCGGCATTGAGGAAGCGGCGGACGGTCTCGCGCGCCTCCTCGTATTTCTCCGTCGCGGCGTTCGACAGGAAATGCAGGCCGCGATGGACGTTGGAATACTCGTCCGCATAGGCGTGGGCGATCGTGTCGATCACCACCCTGGGCTTCTGCGCCGACGCGCCGTTGTCGAGGTAGGTCAGCGGCTTGCCATGGACGCTTCGCGCCAGGATCGGGAAATCCCGGCGGACGGCCTCGACGTCATAGGGCGCGGCGATGGCGGCGGGCGCGTTCATCGGCCCTCCCCCCGCTGCGCGAGCCAGGCCGCGACGACACCCTTCAGCGCCGCGCCGATCGCCTCGTCACCCACCACGTCGATGGCGTCGTCGAGGAAGGCCTCGATCAGGAGCCGCTCCGCCTCGGCCCGCGGAATGCCGCGGGACATCAGGTAGAAGAGTTCGGTGTCGCTGATCTGACCGGCGGTCGCGCCATGGCCGCACTGCACGTCGTCGGCGAAGATCTCGAGTTCGGGCTTCGATGCGAATTCCGCCTCGTCGGACAGGAGGAGCGCCTTCGCCATCATCCGGGCATCGGTCTTCTGGGCGCCCTGTGCGACTACGATCTTGCCCTGGAAGACGCCCGTGGCCCGGCCATCGATCGCGGCCTTGTAGTGCTCGCGGCTCGACTGGTGCGGCTCGCCATGCGTCACCACCAGGGTCGTGTCGCCATGCTCCGTGCCCGACAGCATCGCCGCGCCGGAGAAGCCCATCCGCACGCCCTTGCCGGCGAGATCGAGGAAGCCCTGCCAGCGGGCCAGCGCCGCACCGGCATTGACCACGACATGGTCGATCTCGGCACGCGACTCAAGCCGGGCGAGGAAGCTGGTCACATGCAAGGCGGCTTCGCTCTCGGCCTGGAGGCGCGCCCAGGTGACGTGCGCCGCCTCGCCGACCTCGAGCTCGATGAGCGCATTGACCTGATAGGCGAGGCCCCGAACGCCGCGGTGGCTCTCGACGAAGCGCACGACGGCACCGGCACCGACGCTTACCACGTTCCGCGCGTAGACCGACACCGGCTCGGTCGAAGCGGTGAGGTGGACGATCTCGATCGGCCGCGACGGGTGCGCGCCCGGCGCGACGGTGATCACCGCCCCGCCCTGCATCAGCGCCGTGTTGAGCGCGATGACCGTATCGCTCGCATCGTCGACAAGACGGCCGATGCGCTCCGGTGACGTGGCCAGCACATGGGCGAGCGGCTCGACGGTCACGCCCTCGATTCCGGCGAGATCGGACAGTTCGGCCTCGAAGACGCCGTTGACGATGACGATCTGCGCCCGGTCGAGGGTCGCGATCGGGTCCGCCTCGGCGACCGTGCCGAGCAGCGCCGCCGGCGCCGGACCGGCAAGCGGCGCGGCCGAACGCATGAGCGTGCGAAGGTCGGTGTATTTCCAGGCCTCGACCCGGCGATGCGGCAGGCCGAACTGCTCGAAGAGGGAGAAGGCCGCGTTCCGGCGGGCGCGGGTCGGCTCGCCGCCCGGGAGGGCGGCACGCGACTGCGCGAAGAGCGCCGCAAGCGCCTCTTCGGTCCTGGTACGAAGCGTCCGGGGCTCGGCCGTCATCGCACGCTCCCTACGCTGCCGCCGCGGTGAATTCGGCGTAGCCTTTGGCCTCCAGTTCGAGCGCCAGTTCCTTGCCGCCGGAGCGGACGATGCGGCCCTTCGAGAGGACATGGACGTGGTCGGGGACGATGTACTCGAGGAGACGCTGGTAGTGGGTGATGACCAGCATCCCGCGCTCGGACGAGCGCAGCGCGTTGACGCCGTCGGCGACAACCCGGAGGGCGTCGATGTCGAGGCCGGAATCGGTCTCGTCGAGGACGCAGAGATACGGCTCGAGCAGCGCCATCTGCAGGATCTCGTTGCGCTTCTTCTCACCGCCGGAGAAGCCCGCATTGAGCGGCCGGCGCAGCATCTCCTGCGTCACCTGGAGCTTCTCCGCTGCCTCGCGGACCCTGCGGATGAAGTCGGGCGTCGACAATTCGTCGAGCCCGCGCGCCTTCCGCTGGGCGTTCAGCGCCGTCTTGAGGAACGTCATCGTCGCGACGCCGGGAATCTCCACCGGGTACTGGAACGCGAGGAACACCCCCGCCGCGGCGCGCGCGTCCGGCTCCATGGCGAGCAGGTCCTCGCCGCGGAAGGTGATCGAGCCCTCGGTGACGTCGTAGCCGTCGCGGCCGGCAAGCACGTAGGAGAGCGTCGACTTGCCGGAGCCGTTCGGCCCCATGATCGCGTGGACTTCGCCGGCGCGGATCGTCAGGTCGATGCCCCGGAGGATCTCGCGCTCGTCGACCGTGACGTGAAGGTTCCTGATCTCAAGCAGTGCCATTTCGAAACGTCTCTTTCCTTGACCATCCATTTTGCCGTCACCCCGGCGAAAGCCGGGGTCCATTACCGACAGCGTCGCCCGTACGTCGCCAGGCTGATCCGCTCGCGATGGATTCCGGCTTTCGCCGGAATGACGCCCGTCGGAGCAGCCAGCCTCAGCTCACTCCCCGTCCCAGTAGTCGAGGCTCCCCTCGCGCCGCCCGACGAAGCGCACGCCGCCCTTGCCGGTCGCCCAGTCGTAGCGCGACGTCACCGCGAACTTGCCGCTGTCCGGATACTCGACGACCTCGGTCGCCGCGACGGTCGAGATGCCGACATACCTGAGCGGCACGGTGCCGGTATTGATGATCTGGTGCGCCGTCTCCGGGCCGCCGGTGGGCGCGGCGCACACGTCGCCGGCTTTGACCGGATAGCGTTCCCCGCCGAAACGATAGATGCCCTCCCCTTCGAGGATGAGGAACAGCTCGTGGGTCTGGTGATGGGCATGGTACGGAAAAGCCGTCTTGCCCGGCGGCACGACATGCAGCATCGCGCCGAGACCCGTGGACCCGATCATCCAGCCGAAGCTGCCCACCTGCGCCTGGAACCTGTCGCCGTGACCGTTGTCGCGAAGCGGCACGTCCGCAATGTTCATCACTGGTCTCGTGTCCATGAGCTCCGCCCCGTTCGACATCACCGCCCTTGCGGTCCCGCCTAGCCGACGCTGCCCTCGAGGCTGACGCCGATCAGCTTCTGCGCCTCGACGGCGAACTCCATCGGCAGGTGCTGGATCACGTCCTTGACGAAGCCGCTGACGATGAGCGCCACAGCCTCCTCCTCGGAAAGGCCGCGGCTCTTGGCATAGAAGAGCTGGTCATCCGAGATCTTCGAGGTCGTCGCCTCGTGCTCGAACACCACCGATGCGTTCTTCGCCTCGATATAGGGAATCGTGTGCGCGCCGCACCTGTCGCCGATCAGCAGCGAGTCGCAGACGGTGTGGTTGCGGGCGCCGGTCGCCTTGCGGTGGCTGGTGACGAGGCCGCGATAGGTGTTCTGCGAGAAGCCCGCCGCGATGCCCTTCGAGATGATCCGGCTCCGCGTGTTCTTGCCGAGATGGGTCATCTTGGTGCCCGAGTCGACCTGCTGGTAGCCGTTCGATACCGCGATCGAATAGAACTCGCCGACCGAATCGTCCCCGCGGAGGATGACGCTCGGATACTTCCAGGTGATGGCCGAGCCGGTCTCGACCTGAGTCCACGAGATCTTCGAC
>JAEZEN010000404.1 GCA_023433185.1 Pseudomonadota bacterium
GAAGGGGACTCCGTCCCCTTCGCGGCCGCCTATTCTGCCGGCCCCCGAGGCAACAGCAACTGGATCGTGTTCGTCCCGGAAAAGGACTTCACCGACCACAGTTTCAGCTTCGTCGTGCCGATCGGCGACCTCGCGGGCAGCGATGACCACCGAATCGCCATCTGGGCCGACATCGAGGGGCGGGGCATCCCGCTCGGCATCCGCTCGATCACCATGCGCCCGGAGTGAATGGACATGGGGGCGGGGACGCCCCTCGGACGACCGCTTCGACGCCCTTCGTCAGCGGCTTCAGCGAGGGGCGCCGCCACGACATATGCGGCGTCGCCCACCCTGGCGAACAACGGATAGATGACGATCTGGGCGAACCATGTCCGGCCGAGTTCCCAACAATGACAGTGCCGGCCAGGGAATGAGATAGAACCTGCCGGTCCATGACCATCACACGCCCCGCGCCAGCGCCGCGGATTTCTGCACCGAGATCGCTGCGACGAGCGGATCGGCATGGCGGTGCGCCAGCTTCCATTCCGTGCCTTCGCGGCGATAGACAAGGGTGACGCGTAACGGCCAGTCCTGCGCCGGCAGCCCGCCGACCTCGCCATGCCCGTGCTCGATGATCACCAGCACCGCCATGTCAGGCGATCCGTAGGCCTGAACCAGTTCCTGCTTCAGCGTGCCGTTCCTGAAGAAGCGCCCGATCTCCTTCCACGTCTCGTCCGTGATGCTGGTCCGCCGCGACGGCGCACCACCGAAAGGTGACATCAGTACGAAATCGTCGGTGAGAGTGATGAGGGACAGGTAGGTGTCAATGTCGCCGCGCATCAGCGCGGCGTTCGCCTGTTCCGACCGCCGGACGAGGTCAGCGACCGCTTGCTCGACGACCGATGCGTCCTGCGGCTGAGCCGGGCCGGCTGCGAGGGTTGCGAAGCCGGCGGCGCCGGCGGCGGTGAGAAGGGTTCGCCGTGTGGTCCGCATGGTGTGTTCCTTTCGATCTGGTTTGCGACATGCGAGGCCCGCGGCATCGCCCGGCAGACAGATCGCAGTTCCGCTATACTGAATCCAATGATACGTTTTCAGAGATATGCTGAACCAAACTGATCTCTCTCGCGCCGACCTCAACCTGCTTGTGCTGTTCGAGGCGGTGATGGCGGAACGCCATGTCGGCCGGGCCGCAGAGCGGCTCAGCCTCTCGCCCTCGGCCATCAGCCATGGGCTGGGCCGGCTGCGCCGGCTGCTTAACGATCCGCTGTTCGTGCGGACGCCGAAGGGCGTCGTGCCGACCGATCGCGCGATGGAACTGGCGGCGCCAATCGCGGACGTACTGGCGCGGGTCCGCATGGTGGTCTCGACGGCCGCACCGTTCGACCCGGCGACGTCGACGCGCCGGTTCACCATCGGCGCGCCAGACGGCGTCTCGGCCGTCTTGCTGCCGGGACTGCTCGAAGGGTTGCACCACAGCGCGCCGGGCATCGATATCGGCCTGCGCCAATTGCTCCCCGCGCCGGGGGAAACGTCTCTCGAGCGCGCCTGGCGAGGGGCGTTCGCGGAGCTGGAGGCGCGCGCCATGGACATCGCGATCATTCCGTCGGACGAAATCCCGGCCCGCTTCCATCGGCGGATTCTGTATGAGGAGGATTTCGTCATCGCGGTGAGAAATGGACACCCGCTCGCAAAGACCCCGACGCTCGACCGGTACTGCGAGGCCGAACATCTCGTGGTCTCGCTCACAGGCGATCCCTACGCCTTTGTCGATGACGCCCTATCGAGGTTGGGCCGGGCCCGCCGCATCGCGCTCACCGGCCCGCACGTCATGTTAGCGCTCGCGGTCGTCGCCGAGACCGATTTCGTCTGCGCGCTGCCACGGCACTTCGCCGCCCGATATGCGCCCCGCTTCGACGTCGTGAGCCTCGAAACGCCGCTGCCGCTCGGCGGCTTCAGGCTGAACGCCGTGGTGCCTCGGGCCGCAATGATGGACGTCGGGCTGGCGTGGCTCCTCGACCTGCTCAGCAGCGACGACCGGCGGGCATAGCCTGTCCCCTGGCTGTTCGAGGCATTGGCAAAGTGCTTCGGATCAAGCGCGGAGGCGCACTCGGTCGCCCGGTGCCGCTGGCGGTGCACCTGCTAACGTGCCCATCAGAACCCTCATGTCTGACCGACCGAGCTGCTGATCGTTTGCAAACTGCGTTCCGAAAAGGAAAACCCGGTCTTCCCTTTCGCCAACACGCCAACATTCGCGGCTAACGGTTCCATTCGAGCGGTGATCGGCGGCAGTATCACGCTGTAGAGGGCAATCGGCGGTATTGGCGCGCCTTGATGGCGAGACTTCGAACGAATTGTTCGAGGTTCTGGCCGATTGGAACGCCCATCTTGAGCACCGGAAATCCTCGGATTTCCCGGTGCCGCCATGTCCCTGACCGATGGCTTCACCGACGCCGCTGCCCCTCGGCCCAAGGCTTCCCGGAAGCCCCGTAAGCGCACGCCGCCTTTCAGCCTCCGGCTGAACGAGGCGGAAAAGGCTCGGCTGATCGACCGAGGCGAACGGCACGCCGCTCGGCACCTACATCAAGGCAAGAGCGATGGGCGCTCCGCTGCGCGCCCGCCGGAGCGGCCTCAGCGAGCGTCGCGAGCGTGATCGCCGCGTACGAGGATCGCATTCGCAAACTCGAAGAGGAGAAGATCGTCTTGCGCGAGCGCATGGAGAAAGTGCGCCAGCCAGCGAGCACGTTCGACAATGCACTTAGAACGGCGCTCGCGTTCCTCTCAAACCCGCAGATTCTTTGGGACACCGGGGAGCCGGAGCACCGCCGCACGGTGCTGAAACTGACGTTTGCGGAGAGACTCCGCTACGCGCGAAATGAGGGGTTTAGAACGGCAGAACTGTCCTTGCCGTTCAAGGTCTTAGGCCGGATTACCGGTGCTGAAAGCGAGATGGCGCACCCGAAGGGATTCGAACCCCTGGCCTTTGCCTTCGGAGGGCAACGCTCTATCCAGCTGAGCTACGGGTGCCGGTTCGCAGCGAACGCGGACTAGATAGCCCATGACGGTGGCGACCACAATGGCGCAGTCTCGACGCCGTCTCGCCGCCCCTCAATGCCCGGGTCCCGGCCTCTTCCGGGCCGCGGGGCCGTCTCGTTCCGGCTTCCGCCTCCCCCGGGTCCGTCTCATCGCCGGCTGGCCCTTGGCGCGGGACCGGGCAATGGCCATATCCCGTCCGTGGGCGCCGTGCCCATGACAAGACGACGGGTATCGCCATGAACGACGAAGACCGCGCCGCCATCCTCGATCTCTTCGGCCGCCTCCGCGAGGTGGAGGGCCGTTCCGGCCCCCGCGATCCGGATGCCGACGCCCTGATCCGCTCGGCGGTGAACGCCCAGCCGGGCGCGCCCTATTACATGGCGCAGACCATCGTGGTGCAGAACGCGGCGCTCCGCGAGGCGGAGAGACGCATCGCCGAACTCGAGGCGAAGGCCGAGGCGGGTGGTGGCCTGTTCGGCGGACTGTTCGGCAGTGGCAATGGCGGCGGGCGCGGCCGCTCCTCGGTGCCCTCGGCCGGGCGCCGCGGCGCGGAACCGGCACTGGCCGGCGGCGGCGGCGGATTCCTGGCCGGCGCAGCGCAGACGGCCGTCGGCGTGGCCGGTGGCGTGCTGCTCGGCAACATGATCGCCGGGGCCATGTTCGGAGACGGCAGCGCGACGGCCGCCGATGCCGCACCGCCCGAGGACGAGATCGGTGGCGGCGAGGTGGATGCCGGGGGCGATTTCGGGGACTTCGATCTCGGCGACTTCTGAGGCGGCCCCGGGTCAGATCCCGCCCCTGCCCCCGATCGGTGAGCGCCGGATCACGTCCCCGAACGAAACGGACCACCATCGGGCGGTTGACGACGCCGGCGCGGTGGACCCTTGTCGGTCTCGGGCGCGATCCGGTTCGCCCGCCGCCATGCAGCGCGGTCGGGGCGAACCTGCCACCCGCGGGCATGCCCGTTGGCACCGCAGGCGCCGCTCTCCCCAGTCACCGTCGATCCCGCCGGGATCCTCCCTCTCTCACGGAGCACTGCCGCCGCCACGAGGACGCCGATCTCGTCGAAGCAAGGCGGTGGTTGCGGGACGACGCCGGAGGCGGGTTTTCTCCGCGCCTTCCGGGCCGGGCCTTCGCCTCGACAGCATGTTCCCGAAGATTGGGAACGCGACGTGCCGAGGGGCGTTTGACCGCGGAGCGTCCTGATGAAGCGAGTGACGGAATGGACGAAGCATCCACGCCAGCCGGACTCTGGCTGTTCGCCGTAGCCGGGGGACCTGTCCTGTTGGGCCTGCTCCTGGCCTGGGGCGCGTGGCGATACCGCCGCCAGGGAGCGACTCCGGGAAGCCCGGGTCCGAGCCGATGGGCCGTCCAGCTCGGGGCTCTGGCGGTAGCCCTCGTCGCGGTGATCGCAATTGCCGGGTGGTGGCTGGGATTCTTCCAGGTTGCCCCTGCTCCGTGAGCGCCGGAACCTGAGTCCCCTACTTTCTCGTTGCGCAGCGACTCGCCCAGCGCGGGCCAACGACCACACCCGGCACATCTGCGCCGCAGCGGCCTGGGTCGCCGCGAGAGCCGACGTCTCGTCCCCTCGCGGTCATTTCGCAATTGTCGCGGCGATAAGACGACTCTACTTATAGGGTTATGGTGGAGCCACCACGATCCCGATCCCATGGACGCGACGGATGATCTCGCAGAAGGCCAAGTATGCGCTACGCGCGCTCGTCTCCCTTGCGGAGGCGCCCACGGGCGATCCGGTCTTCATTTCCGACATCGCCGAAGCGCAGTCGATCCCGAAGAAGTTCCTCGAGCAGATTCTTCTGGACCTCAAGCGCCATGGCATCCTCGTCAGCCGCCGCGGCAAGTTCGGCGGCTACCAGCTGCTCAAGGACCCGTCCGAGATCACCTTCGGCAGCATCCTCCGCATCGTCGACGGGCCGATCGCGCCGCTGCCCTGCCTCTCGAAGATGGCCTACCGCCGATGCGCCGACTGCGCGAGCGAAGGCACCTGCGGGATCCGGCGCGTCTTCGCCGAGGTGGCGGAAGCGACCCGGGACGTTCTTGACAAGAGAACGCTCGCGGACGCGATCGACGCCCGTGCGCAGTCACCCGACGACATCGACCAGCGAGATGCCGCGGAAGGCGCCGTGAAGCGCCGGCAGGTCAGGACCCTCCCCTGAGATTCCCGTTCCGGAACGGGTGACCGGTTCCCCGTGGACGAAAGCCATCTTCCACAAAACCCAACGGTGTGAGCACGGCGTTGCGCCGAGGGGCGGAACTTCGCAATTGACAATCTATACACAATAGGTCGAGATTACGGGGTATCAACAGGGAGCCGTCCCCATGCGCAACGTCCTCACCCGCAGTACGAGCCGCTTCCGACGGGCCGTCGGCCTCTTCGCCGTCGCTGCCGCCTTCGGCACGGTGCTCTCCGTCACCGCGTTCGCCGATACGACCATTCTCAACGTCTCCTACGATCCGACCCGCGAATTGTACCGCGAGTTCAACGCGGCCTTTGCCGAGCACTGGAAGGAGAAGACGGGCGAGACCGTGACGATCGAGCAGTCGCACGGCGGCTCCGGTGCGCAGGCGCGCGCCGTGATCGACGGGCTTCGGGCGGATGTCGTCACCCTCGCCCTCGAGAACGACATCAACAAGGTCGCCGAGGCCGGCTTGTTGCCGACCGACTGGCGTTCGCGTCTCCCCGAAAGCTCGACGCCCTATACCTCGACCATCGTGTTCCTGGTCCGCAAGGGCAACCCCAAGGGCATCAGCGACTGGGGCGACCTCGTCAAGGAAGGCGTCGAGGTGATCACGCCCAACCCGAAGACGTCGGGCGGCGCCCAGTGGAACTTCCTCGCCGCCTGGAACTGGGCCAACAACGCGTTCGGTGGCGACGAGGAGAAGAACGTCGCCTTCGTCACCGATCTCTACAAGCACGTCCCGGTTCTCGACGCCGCGGCCCGGGGATCGACCACGACCTTCGTGCAGCGCGGCATCGGCGACGTCCTGCTCGCCTGGGAGAACGAGGCCTTCCTCGCGATCGAGGAACTCGGACCCGACCAGTTCGACATCGTCGTTCCGCCCTCGTCGATCCGCGCCGAGCCGCCGGTGGCGCTGGTCGCGGCAAACGCCGAACGGAAGGGCACGACCGAGGTCGCGCAGGCCTATCTCGAATATCTCTACTCGGACACGGCTCAGAAGATCATCGCGAAGAACTACTATCGGCCGGCACTTCCCGATCTGGTCGATGCTGCGGACCTCGAGCGTTTCCCGGCGACCGAACTCGTCACCATCGACGACCCGGTATTCGGCGGCTGGGCGAATGCCGGCCCGAAGTTCTTCGGGGACGGCGGCGTCTTCGACAAGATCTACCAGCCCTCCAACTGACACGGGGTCCCTGAATGTCGTCCAGCGCGGCCTGGGCGTTCAGGAAGCCGAGCATCATCCCGGGCTTCGGGCTGGCGCTCGGCTTCACGCTGAGCTACCTCAGCCTGATCGTCCTCATCCCCCTTGCCGGTCTCATCATCCACAGCGCCCAGCTCGGCGTGGAGGAGTTCTGGCGCCTCACCACCGATCCAAGGACGGTGGCGGCACTGCGGATCAGTTTCACCACCGCCGCCATCGCGGCCGGCATCAATGCCGTGTTCGGGTTCATCGTGGCATGGGTGCTGGTCCGCTACCGGTTCCCGGGCCGACGCCTGCTCGACGCCTTCGTCGACCTGCCCTTCGCGCTGCCGACCGCAGTGGCCGGCATTGCCCTCACGGCGCTCTACGCGCCCAATGGCTGGATCGGCAGCCTGTTCGCGCCCTTCGGCATCCGGATCGCCTACACCCAGATCGGCATCGTCATCGCCCTGGTCTTCATCGGCCTGCCCTTCGTGGTGCGGACCCTCCAGCCGGTGATGGAGGAGATCGACCGTGAAATCGAGGAGGCGGCGGCGGCGCGCCGCGGCCCCCCG
>JAEZEN010000497.1 GCA_023433185.1 Pseudomonadota bacterium
ACGAAGGCAGGAGAGGGAACGATGCCGCGGGCATTCACCATCGCGAGCGAGACCGAGCCGGAGATCCTCGACTGGGGGCGGCTCCGCTGGCTGTGCAATCCGCCGTCGACCGGGGCGAAGGATCTCACCGTCATCGACGTGACGCTGACGCCCGGCAGGGGCCATGATTTCCACAAGCATCCGGATCAGGAGGAGGTGATCCTCTGCGTCTCGGGTTCGGTCGAGCAGTGGGTCGACCGCGAGAAGCGCATCCTCGCTCCCGGCGATTCCGCCTTCATCCCGGCGGGTGTCGTCCACGCCTCGTTCAATGTCGGCAGCGCCGAGGCCAAGGTGGTGGCGATCCTCGGGCCGTGCCGGGGCGAGATCGGCTACGAGGTCGTCGAGATGGGCGCAGAGGCGCCGTGGAAGACGCTGCGCGCCTGATGCCCGTGCCGCGTGCTTGACTCGGACGCCGTCGGAAAATCTGATCGCTGCCAGACCAACAACGAGTTCCAGAGGGTGGAAACATGTCCAACACTTATCCCAAGCTCCACAATGCGATGTGGCCCGGCGTCGTCGGCAAGGGGAGCGGCGACGGCGAGCCTTTCATCGCGCTCGACACGCTGCTCGCGCTGACCCGCGACGCCGAATACGAGGGCCAGAAATTCGACGGTGTCGATCTGTGGCTCGCCGACCCGCACATCTCGATCGAGTCGACCCCCGACCAGGTCAAGGCGGTCTGCGACCACATCGCCGGCTTCGGCCTGAAGATCGGCTCGATGGTCGCTCCGATCTGGGGTGGCGCCGGCGGCGGTTCGGCGATGGGCTCGTCGGACGACCGCAAGCGCTTCATCGACCAGGTCCGCAAGGCCTGCGCCATCGGCCGGCAGATGCGCGACATCGGGATCCGGCCGACCGGCGGCATCCGCATCGATTCCTCGACGAGCGTCGACGCCTGGGACAAGGACCCGGCGGGCGGCACGAAGCTGATCGCCGAGACCTTCCGCGAGGCCGGCAGGATCGCGCAGGACCACGGCGAGTTCCTCGCCGCCGAGGGCGAGATCTGCTGGGGTGGCATGCATTCCTGGCGGGAGAACGTGAAACTTCTTGAGATGGTCGGCATGCCGGGCGTCGTCGGCTACCAGGCCGACATGGCGCATTCGATGCTGTTCACGCTCGGCTACAATGCCGAGCAGGACCGCCTTCTGCCGGAGGACTACGACTGGCAGGACCGGACGCTCCTCGACGAGGCCTACCGCAAGGTCGCCGACGCCCTCCGTCCGTGGACCCTCGATTTCCATGTCGCCCAGAACGACGGCTCGGTCTTCGGTTCCGGCGACCACGAGAAGACCGGCCGCCACTGCCAGGTCAAGGATCCCAACGGCAAGCTCGATATCGTCAAGCATGCCGGCTACTGGCTCCGCGACGATTCCGGCAACCTGACCAGGACCATGCGTCACATCTGCTGGGACGGGTGCATGTTCCCGAACGCGGTCATGGAGGCCCAGGAGACCTGGAACGACATCCTCGGCGCGATGGTCCGGGTGCGCGACGCCCACGGCTGGTCCGAGTAGACAACACAACAAGATCGGGGAAACGACGATGGCAAAGAAGCCTCTCAATATCGGCATGATCGGCTACGGCTTCATGGGCCGGGCGCATTCCAACGCCTGGCGGAAGGTCGGCAACTTCTTCGACCTCGAATACCAGCCGGTGCTCAAGGCCGTCTGTGCCCGCAACCGGGCCAAGGCGGCGGACTTCGCCGGCCGCTGGGGCTACGAATCGATCGAGACCGACTGGAAGGCGCTGGTCGCCCGCGACGACATCGATGCGGTCGACATCTGCGTGCCCAACGACCTGCACATGGAGATCGCCATCGCTGCCGCCAAGAACGGCAAGATGGTGCTCTGCGAGAAGCCGCTCGCCCGCACCACCAAGGAAGGCGAGAAGATGGTCGCGGCGATCGAGAAGGCCGGCGTGCCCAACATGGTCTGGTACAACTACCGCTGGGTCCCGGCGGTGAGCCTCATCAAGCAGGTCGTCGCCTCCGGCAAGCTCGGCCGGATCTTCCACTACCGCGCCAACTTCCTCCAGGACTGGACGATCTCGCCGGACGTGCCGCAGGGCGGCGCCGGCACCTGGCGGCTCGACGTCGAGGCCGCCGGCTCGGGCGTCACCGGCGACCTGCTCGCCCATTGCATCGACACGGCGATGTGGATCAATGGCGGCATCACCGACCTCTCGGCGATGACCGAGACCTTCGTCAAGAAGCGCAAGCACGCCGAGACCGGCAAGATGGCCGAGGTCGGCATCGACGACGCGGCCGCCGTCATGTGCCACTTCGAGAACGGCGCGCTCGGTCTCTTCGAATCGACCCGCTACGCCCGCGGCCACAAGGCGCTCTACACGCTCGAGATCAACGGCGAGAAGGGGTCCTTCATCTGGAACCTGCACGACCTCAACCGCGTCGCTTGGTTCGACCACAGCGTCGAAGGGCAGCTTCGCGGCTGGTCCTCGATCCTCGTCACCGACGGCGACCACCCCTATCTGGGCAAGTGGTGGGTGCCCGGCCTGTCGCTCGGCTACGAGCACAGCTTCGTCCATGCCGTCGCCGACTTCATCGAGGGGCTGTCCTCAGGCACGCCGGCATCGCCGACCTTCCGCGAGGCGCTCGAGACGACGCGGGTCTGCGACGCGATCCTCAAGTCGGGCAAGTCGCGGAAGTGGGTGAACGTGGCCTGAGCCGATGGCGGCGCCGAAGTCCTACCGGGCGTTTCTCGACGCGCTCGGCGAGCGGGAATCGAACGGCAACTACGGCGCCGTCAACACCCTCGGCTACCTTGGCAAGTACCAGTTCGGCGAACTGGCGCTGATCGACGTCGGCTACTACGAGCCCGACGGCACCGCGCAGAACGACTGGAAGCCCGGATTCTGGACCGGCAAGGACGGCGTCCGCTCGAAGGACGACTTCCTGTCTGATCCGGCCGCCCAGGAAGGCGCGATCCGCGCCTACATGAAGCTGCAATGGTCGTATCTCGGGGACGCGCGCGCCTACGAGGGCCAGAAGGTCCACGGCATCAAGATCACCGAGTCCGGGCTTCTCGCCGCGGCCCACCTGCTCGGCGCCGGCACGGTGCGGACCTTTCTCCAGTCGAACGGCAGGACGGTCCCCGCCGACGCCTATGGCACGCCCCTCGCGGAGTACTTCACGCTATTCAAGGGGTACGCCACGCCCTTCACCTTCGACCATGGCGGGCCTGACACGCTGTCGGGCGGGGTGCGGGACGACGTGCTGCGCGGGCGTGGCGGCGACGACAGGCTCCACGGCCGCGGCGGCGACGACGTGCTCAAGGGGGGCCGCGGTGACGATGTCCTCGACGGGGGGCGGGGAAGCGACCTGCTCGTCGGCGGGCGCGGTTCGGACGAATTCCGGTTCACCGCCAGCCTCGTCCGCGGCGAGGTCGACACGATCCGCGACTTCAAGCCGGGCAGGGATACCATCGTCCTCGACAGCCGCGTCTTCAAGGCGCTCGACAAGGGCGCCCTTGAGCCCGATGCATTCGCCCGGGGCAAGGCGGCCCGCGACGGTGACGACCACATCCTCTACCATCGCAAGAGCGGCGCCCTCTGCTACGATGCGAACGGCGATGCGCCGGGCGGCGTGACGAAGTTCGCGATCCTGCCGAAGCGGCTCGATCTCCAGGCGGACGACTTTCTCGTGATTTGACGTGGGGGCTCACGAAGCGGCTTTCCGCGGCTTCTACCGCCGGGCGCTCGCTTACACCGACGGCTCCCAGGCGCCCTCGACGAAGATCGCCTCGTCCGGCCCCGGCCAGGGCGGGATGGTCACGCCCACGATCTCGAGCGGCGTGTCGCCATCGGCGCGGAACTGGAAGGCGGTGCCGACCGGAATGTCGATCGACATGCCGGGCCGGACCTCGACGACCGATTCGCGGGCGGCATTCTGCCGCCACATGCGCCCGCGTCCCCCGACGAAGTACCAGATCTCCTCGACGCTCGCGTGCCGCACCGCCTTGGTGACGGCGCCCGGCGCCAGGCGGAAATGCGCCATGCTGCCGCGCGTCGCGGTCATCAGGAGGCGGACCTCCGATCCGTCGGGGGCGAGGACGTCGGCCTCGACCCCCAGCATCTTCTCGCCGAACTTCATTTCCCGCGCGTGCTCCGAAATTAATCGGCAGACCTTTGCAGAAACTCCTTGATTGTGAAAGCGAACGCCCATACGTACCCTCTTGCCCAATTTCGCACGTGCCTGTGGTCGCACTAGGTCCGAGGGCGAACCGCCGGGAACATGTCCCGGACGCTTCGAAGGACGCGGCTTAAAGCAACGACGTAGCGGGCTTTTTTGGTCTCTGCCGGCTCTCCACAGGCCGGGGTTACTGAAGAGGCATCTACATCTTGCCGGGCGTGCG
>JAEZEN010000546.1 GCA_023433185.1 Pseudomonadota bacterium
CAGCAGGGCGGCGGCGCCGGCGAGCAGAAGGCCGCGGCGGGTCATGCCGCCGCTGCCGCTTGGCCCCGTCGCGGACGCATGACCGCGAAGAGGGCGGGAATGGCGAGCAGGTAGGCCACCGCACTCACGTCGAGCACGGCCGCGAGGCCGAAGGCGGTCGCGACGATCGGCACCAGGGCGGCGCCGACCACCGAGAAGCAGCCGTTGATCCCCCAGGCCCAGATGAACATGCCCTGCTTCCCGAGGCGCGCCAGCCAGGTCATGCCGACCGCCATGGGAAAGCCCATGAGGAAGGCCGGCGGCGCGATGAGCATGAAGGAGACCACCAGTCGCCACCCGTAGTCCAGCGCGCCGATGCGGTCGAGCAGCGGGTCGAGCAGATGCCCGTAGGCGAAGACCAGCGCGGCGATGGCGAGGAAGATGACAGGCATGACGCCCCCGGCGCGCTCGATGACGCGGGTCGCGGCGAGCGATCCGAGCCCGGAGAAGACCAGCATGCCGGCGATCAGCACGCTCGCCGAGACGGTCGGGTTGGCGAGTGCCAGGGTGAAGCGGCCGATGAGGCCGACCTCGACCATGATGTAGCCGAGTCCGAGGCAGGCGAAGTAGAGGATCGTCCCGGCCTTGCCCGGATTCGGGGCGAAGGCGCTCCGCCACGCGAACACCATCGGCAGGAGGACGAGCACGGCCGCGAGCCCGCAGGCGATGGCGAAGGTCGCCCAGAGGAGGAGGTATCCCCACTCGTCCTGGAAGAGCTCCAGCCGGTCGAGCGTCCCGCCGAGATCGGCCGGCTTGACATAGGCCGCGAAGAACGGCCGGTCGTTGGTCAGCGGCCGGGCATCGAAGACGTAGGCGCCGAGCACATCGCCCTCGACGGTGCCCATCAGCGACTGCCAGGCGAGGCGGGCGAGGCGCGTGGAGGGCAGGGCGATCTCGTCTTCCCCATCGGTGGCGACGCCGTCCGTCGTCGGGTCGAAGGGCTCCGCGTCGCCATCGCCGGCGGTCTCGCCGGTCCCGAAGATCGCCTCGCGATACCCGTCGAGCACGCCGTCGGCCTCGTTCGGGTCGAAAGCCATGCCGGGGGCGTAGACCAGGTCCCAGGACAGTTCCTCCGTATAGATCGCGAGGCGCTCGATCTCCGCCGGCGTGAAGCCGCCCTGCTTGTAGAGGACCGTGGTGGTCGAGAGGTAGCTCGATGCGGCGAAGAGGGCATCCGGCGCGGTGCCGGGGTCGAACGCCTGCGCCGCCGCCGCCATCGTCGCGTAGAGCTTGAGGACCGACTTGGGCGGCTCCTCCTTGTTCCACAGCGTCACCGCGAGCACCCCGCCCGGGGCGAGCGCCCGCATGTAGCTGAGGATCGCCTCCTGCGTGTAGGCGTAGCGCTCGACGATGGCGAAACCGCCGGGATTGGAGAGGCCGACCGAGTCCGCAAGGCTGAGGTCGATGACGTCGAAGCGCTCGGTGGTATGGGCGAGGAAGAGCCGGCCGTCATAGGGCACGACGGTCACGCGCGGGTCGCGCAGCACGTCGCCGGTGAAGGCGCGGAGTACCGGCTCGTCGAAGGCGGCGAGGACCGCCGGGTTGGATTGGGCGACGGTGACATGCGGGGCGTCGGCGGCGAGCGCCGCGTTGGTCGAGATGCCGCCGCCGAACTGGACGACGAAGGTCTCCGGCCGCTCCTTGATCACATAGGGGTAGAACATCGGCAGGTAGAAGAAGTAGTCGCGCTCCTCCTCGCCGAGCGCGCGCATGATGCCCTCCGGCCCGTCGCCGTCGACATAGAGCCCGACATAGGTGTTGGCCGGGAGGTCGGGCAGGTTGAATGCGGCATTGTCCGAGAGCCCCGGCGCGAAGTGCATGTAGGACGAGGCATAGACCTGGAGGTCGCCGAAGGGCGACACCGAGCGCAGGATGCGCGTCGCGTCGGGGAAGTTCCGGGCGTAGGCGATCCCCTTGTACTGCGACACCGCGATGGCGGGGGTGCCGAGCGCGGCAGGCAGGACGAGGTAGGCGGCAAGCGAGGCGGCGGCGGCGCCGACCAGCGTCGCGGGGCCGAGGCGGCTGCCGGTGCCGGCGAACCACAACACGCCGCCGATCGCCCAGAGGAAAAGTGGGACGGTGACGATCTCCTCCGGAGCGAAGACGTACATCGCCCCGAGGACGAGGAGGCCGGCGAGGCCGGAACCGGTGAGGTCGGCGAAGTAGACGCGCGGGAACGCCTCCCGCGCCTTGATGAAGACGATGCCGAGGAAGAACGAGGCGGCGAGGAACGGCGCGAGGTAGAGGAGGAAGTTGGCGAGCAGCCGCCACTTCTGCTCCGGGTCCGCCACCAGGAACACCGGGTTGAAGGGAACCGCCTGGGCGATCAGGGTCGAGGCCACCATCAGCGGCCCGAAGGCGAGGAGCGAGGTGGCCGCGACCGCGCGCCAGTGGCGCACGAACCAGTCATTGGCGATGCACATGACGACGCTCGAGAACCCGAAGCCGAGCATCGCCAGGCTCACAACGACCGAGCCGAAGTGCGACCACGAGCCGACCGCGAAGACCCGCATCAGCCCGATCTGCAGGACGATCACCGCCCCCGCGACCAGCGCCACCGCGAGATAAAGCGCGAGCCGGCCGGGACCGGCGAAGGGCGCGTCGCTCTCGGAGAGGATGTCCGGCGTCATGGATTGTCCCGGGGCAGCGACGATCCCATAACCGGCGCCGTACAGAGCAGAGGGATCATCGAATGCCAGCCTTCACCATCCGTGACGAGCGAACAGGCGACGCGGCGGCGATCCGTGCCGTCACCCTCGACGCCTTCCGGGACATGCCATACAGCCAGCAGACGGAGGCCGCCATCGTCGATGCACTCCGCGCCGCCGGTGCCCTGACGGTTTCGCTGGTGGCGGTGGAGGGGGAGGACATCGTCGGCCACGTCGCGTTCTCGCCGGTCACGATCGGCGGCGTCGCGGCGCCGGGCTGGTACGGGGTCGGCCCGCTGTCGGTGCGGCCCGATCGTCAGCGGCGGGGCGCCGGCACCGCACTGATGAAGGAGGGCATCGCCGGTGTCCGCCGTCCGGGCGCCCGCGGCTGCGTCCTCGCCGGCGACCCGGCGTACTATGCGCGCTTCGGATTCGGCGGAAGCGGCGGCCTGAGCTATCCCGGCCTTCCCCCGACCCATTTCCGCGTGCTGCGGTTCGGGCCGGAGGAGGACCCAGCGGGAATCGTCGCCTTCCACCCGGCGTTTGCCGCGCGTTATGACTAGGAGGTCCGGCGGGCCCGGCCTACTCGGTCGGCGCGCCGCCGTCGTGGGTTCCGACGATCTCGTCGCCCTCGAGTTTGGTGAAGGGCACGAAGGGGACGATCGAGCCGCGGTAGATGTCCGAGCGGACGATGCGCTCGTTGCCGAGCAGACCCTTCTTCTTGGTCACCTTGAGGACATGCTGCGCGCCGGGCGGTCCGACCGGAATCACCATGATGCCGCCGCTCTTCAACTGGCGCAGCAGGGGCGGAGGGATGTGGTCGATGCCGCAGGTGACGATGATCTTGTCGAAGGGCGCGACCTCCTCCCAGCCGTAGTAGCCGTCGGCATGCTTGGTCGTGATCGAGCCGAACTCGGTGTAGCCGCGGGCGATCAGGGCGTCGTAGAAGCCGCGGGTCCGCGCGGCGAGCGGCTTGATGATCTCGATCGACCAGATCTTGTCGGTGAGGTTGGCGAGGTAGGCCGACTGGTAGCCCGAGCCGGTGCCGATCTCGAGAACCTTCTCGCCGAACTGGACGTCGATCGAGGAGGTCATGCGGCCGACGAGATTGGGCCCCGAGATGGTCACTCCGTAACCGATGTCGAGAAAGGCCCGTTCGTAGACCCGCGGCAGGTTGACGGGCAGGCAGAACTGCTCGCGCGGCGTCATCAGGAAGGCGCGCTTGTCGCGATCGGTGAAGAGGTCGCGGTGGCCGACCAGGTGCTCGTAGCGATCGAAACGCTGGGCGAGATAGACCGGGTCCTCGCCGCGGTTCGTCACCATCCAGGCGACGAAGGCGTCCTTGTTCTCCATCGGCGGGAAGGCGCGCCAGTTGTAGGGCGTCGGCACGACGTTGTCGGGCACGGTGGAGGCGACCGCGGTGCCTGGGCGGGAAATGAGAGCCGCACCGGCCAGGGCCGCGCCTCCGAGGGCAAATTGGCGTCGGTTCACGTTGTTCGTCCGGGCTCGAGCTGAAGGATCGCGGATCTGACGATAGGCCCCAGAAGTTAGCGACAATAGGGCCGCGATGCATGCATCTGGCGCGAAGGCGCCAAAAGTCGCGCGCGACAACTTGCGTCTATCGGGCTGCCGCGCCTGAGACTAGTTCTAAGGCGCCAATGGAGGTGCCTGAAGATGATGTTCAAGTCACTGGTGGCCTGTGCCCTGATCCTCGCCGCCGTCCCGGCCCTGGCCGGAGACCCGAAGGCGGGCGCCACGGTGTTCAGGAAGTGTCTGGCGTGCCATGCTGTGGGCGAGGGCGCGCGGCACAAGGTCGGGCCGGAGCTGAACGGGATATTCGACCGGGCGGCGGCCTCGCTTCCAGACTACAACTACTCCCGGCCGATGAAGGAATCCGGCATCGTTTGGACCCACGAAGTCTTCGCCGAGTACATCAGGAACCCGCGGGCGATGGTGCCCGGGACCTCGATGGCCTTCGCCGGCCTGAAGCGGGATCAGGAGATCGCGGACGTGACCGCCTATCTCGACCAGTTCGAAGCCGACGGGACGCTGAAGGGCGAATGACGCCGTCTCATGGCACTCGCGCCGCCCCTCGGGTGGAAGGGCGGCGCGATGCTCATGGGGTGCGGGCTACGCAAGCACCAGATGCCCGCAACACGATGCCGACGAACCGGCGGCGCGCCGACCTGGCGCGTCCTCGCCGCCTCCGCCGGAAACAGGACCGTCCGATGCGGTGGGCGAGGCGACTATCGCCGCGTCATGGTTAATTTGCGGTAAAGCGTCAGAGTATTTTTTCGGGCGCCCTGAAAGTGTTTCCGCGGGGCCCGGAAGGTTAACGATGTTTAACCTTTCGGCAGAGGCGCCGTTAACTCCGCGCTTACCATGTTGGCGGATCATCGGGTCTCGTATTGGAGTCCGGGTCCGTGTCATGACCAGAGCCAGCAGCAATGCGACTACCCGCGGCGGCTTCGATCCGTCCGCGGTCTCGGAGTCGCTCCGCCGGTCCTTCGGCGTACTGGTGATCGCCGCGGCGCTCGTCGCGGCCGCTGCCTTCTTCATCCTCGATCGTGTGCCGGCGATGTACTTCGCCGAGACCCGGGTGATGGTGGGCGTGGGGGAGAGCGACCCGGCCCGCCGGGCGAAGGCGATGGATGGCGAGGTCCAGCTGATTCGATCGCAGGACATCGCGCGGACGGCGGTGGCCTCCGTCGGACTGGCCGGGGAGGCGGAGTATGTCGGCAGCGGGATCGACGACACCGCATGGCGACGCCTGCTGGTCGGCCTCGGCTTCGCGCGCGATCTGCGGCCTCTCTCGCCCGAGGAGCGGGTTCTGGCGCTTTACGACGAGAACCTGGCGATCGGCGCCGTTCCCGGCTCGACCCTGATCCGGGTCGGCTTCTGGTCGAGCGACCCGGTTCTCGCGGCGGCTGTCGCCAATGCCGTGGCCGGCGCCTATACCGCGCTCCGCCAGTCGGCGACCGACGAGGCCGTGGCGCTCCGCACCGAGATCGAACGGCTCGAGGAGGCGATCCGGGTGGGGG
>JAEZEN010000571.1 GCA_023433185.1 Pseudomonadota bacterium
GATTGTATCCGCCCCCAGGGCGGACCACCGGATCCCGCGTTGCCTCCAGGGGTGTCGGCGCGGGAGCCGCGCGGCTACATACACGAACCGGGCCAGGCCTGCAACGACAGCCGCGAGGCTGTCGCAAGGCCCCGCCGATCGCTCACCACTGACACAAATCGGCGCGATGATGGTCGACGGTCCGGCACTTGGAGCATGAGAGGAGGACGATCATGGCGGAGATGAAGAACCCGTTTGTCTGGTATGAGGTGATGACCACCGACGTGCCGGCTGCGGCCCGGTTCTACGGCGCCGTCGTTGGCTGGCGGGCGGAGGATTCGGGCATGCCCGGCCTCGACTATCACCTCTTCCATGCCGGCGACAGCATGGTGGCGGGGCTGATGAAGAAGCCGGAGGAGGCCGCAGGGAGCCCCCCCGGCTGGCTGGGATATGTGGGGGTCGAGGATGTGGACGCCAAGACCGCCGAGGCGAAGCGGCTCGGCGCAACGGTCCATGTCGAGCCCCGGGACATCCCGGACGTCGGCCGCTTCTCGGTCATCGCCGATCCGCAGGGCGCGGTGCTCGCGCTCTTCAAGGGCTCGAGCGAGGAGCCGGCGCGGCCGCCCATGGGAACGCCCGGCCAGATCGGCTGGAACGAACTCTATGCCTCGGACTGGGAGAAGGTCCTCCCCTTCTACGAGGCGCTGTTCGGCTGGACCAAGGGCATTGCGGTCGACATGGGCGCGATGGGCACCTACCAGCTCGTCGTCGCCCCCGGCGGCACCGAGGGCTTCGGCGGCATGATGACCAGGCCGCCCGAGGTGCCGGCGACGTTCTGGCTCTACTACTTCAGCGTCGACGCCATCGATCCGGCGGCCGAGCGTGTCACGGCGAATGGCGGCAAGGTGCTGTTCGGGCCGATGGAGGTGCCCGGCGGGGCCTTCATCGTGCAGTGCCAGGACCCGCAGGGCGCCATGTTCGCGCTGACCGGGCCGCGGAAGTAGGGGACCGTCTCGGGCGGGGTCGCGTCGGCGACCCCTGCGACCGCCGGGGGTGCCGCGACGCCCTGTTCGTCGGCGCACGGTGAGCCGCGCGCTGAGCTTCAGCGCGCCGCTGCCGATGGTCGCAGCGGCGTCGACCTGCTCGCCTCGTCAGTCGAAGAGGCTTGAGACCGACTTCTCCTGGGCGGTGCGGGCGATCGCCTCGCCGATCAGGTTGGCGATGCCGCAGACTCGGATATTGGGTGCGGCGCGCACGGCTTCGGTCGGCATGATCGAATCGGTGATCACCAGTTCGCCGATGCGGCTCGCCACGATCCGGGCCACCGCGCCGCCCGACAGGACGCCGTGGGTGCAGTAGGCGAGCACCGAGTTGGCGCCCTTCTCCATCAGCACCTCTGCCGCGTTGCAGAGGGTGCCGCCTGAATCGATGATGTCGTCGAAGAGGATGCAGTTGCGGCCCTCGACGCCGCCGATCACGTTCATCACCTCGGACTCGCCCGGCCGCTCGCGGCGCTTGTCGACGATGGCGAGCGGCGCATCGATGCGCTTGGCGAGCGCCCGGGCGCGCACCACGCCGCCGACGTCCGGCGACACCACGGTGATGTTCGAGAGATCGTGATGCTCCTTGATGTCGCGGATCATCACCGGGACCGAATAGAGGTTGTCGGTCGGGATGTCGAAGAAGCCCTGGATCTGCCCGGCATGGAGGTCGAGGGTCAGAACCCGGTCGGCGCCGGCGCGGGTGATCAGGTTGCAGACCAGCTTGGCCGAGATGGGCGTGCGCGGCCCGGGCTTCCGATCCTGACGGGCATAGCCGAAATAGGGGAGGACGGCGGTGATGCGGCGCGCCGACGCGCGGCGGAGCGCGTCGATGATGATGAGCAGCTCCATCAGGTGGTCGTTCGCCGGGAAACTGGTCGACTGGATCACGAAGACGTCCTCACCGCGGACGTTCTCGAGGACCTCGACGAAGATCTCCTGGTCGGCGAAGCGCTTCACCATGCATCTGGAGAGCGGCAGATCGAGATAGGCGCCGATCGCCTCGGCGAGAGCGCGATTGGAATTGCCGGCAACGAGTTTCATGCTGGATGGCCCGAAATGGCTCCGGCGCGGGACGACGGGACTCGCCGCGTGCGAGGGCGCCGGTATGTAACAAGGCCTCCGCACGAGTGCAAATGGCGGTGCGAAACCGCCTATTTCACCCAGGCGGCGAGGGCCTCCATCGACTTCCGGGCTGCATCGTTGATGTTGGCCACGCCGATTCCGGTCCACGGGTCGTTGTTGCGGAAGGCCCCGCCGATCTCCTGGCCGGTGACGCGATGGAGCCGGGTTCCCTGCCGGTCCATGACGTCCCAGACGTAGACGAGTTTGGCGTTCGGTCCCTCCGCGACGGCCGACAGGTAGCCCCGGACGACGTAGACCGCGCCGGGATCAGTCGCCGGGACGACGTTGACGCGCTTGGCGACGGCTTCCTGGTTGAGGGCGCCGGACATGGCCTGGAGAATCGGCACCGGGACGCCCTCGATCGGCGCAAAGGCAAACTTCGCCGCCTCGCCCCGCACCGGTGCCGCGACCGAGGTACCGTCGCCTCCCGCCGCCGGCGGCTGCTCGAAGCGCGAGGTGGTGCAGCCGGCGACCAGGGCAGCCGCAAGGCACAGCACCGCGAGGGCGGGGGGAAACCGCCGGACTCCGAACATGACTCAACTTCCCGATACGCGGGGACCGTCCGAAATGTGTAACGTCAATCGCCGGCCGGGTCCAGAAACGTGGTCGGCGGCGTGGGCTCACCGGAGGCGGAATGGGGAACGTCTTTGACGACATCGACGACGGGGGGCGGGAGGCGGAGCGCTTCGACGAACTGCTCGCGCACCCCGCCTCCGGATCGAGCGAATCGTGTCGTTCGGCCAGGCGTCGCCGCCGGGCTTCTGGTACGACCAGCCTCAGGACGAATGGATCCTGGTGCTCCGCGGCCGGGCCGGCCTCCTCGTCGAGGGGGAGGCCGAATGCACGCTCGAACCCGGCGGCTTCGCCTTCCTGCCCGCCCGGCGCCGCCACCGCGTGACGTGGACGGCGCGCGGCGAGCCGACGGTGTGGCTTGCCGTGCATTTCGGGGAAGGTGTCTAGAGCGCCCGCTCTTCGCCCGCGGCGTGGGCGAGGACCTCGCGGCTGGTGATGCCGGCCTCGCCCGCGACCTTGCTCCAGGCGGCGATGTGGGGCGCCTTTCCGTGCGCCTCGAGCGACGGCCAGTCGCGCCAGCGCTCGACGATCCGGATCATGCCGGGTTCGCTGATGTCCTCGGCGAAGGCATAGAGGAGGCAGCCGTCCT
Organism: Pseudomonadota bacterium; assembly: GCA_023433185.1. The sequence goes on from JAEZEN010000571.1 coordinate 3,307, forward strand.
CGCGCCGGGTCGCCTCGACGAGGGTGCGGATATGGGGGCGAAGGGACTCGAGGTTCTCGAGCGGGACGCGGATATGGCCGGTGACGAGGATCAAGGCGGGGCTCCTGTGGGGCGACCTGGGGGGCGGGATCACCCCGCGCCGCTGAGGAATAGCCAATCACCCGGGAGCTTGTAAGCCCCGCCCGGCACGATCCTTTCCGCGTCGATGCCACGAGGGGCATCGCGTGCGCCAAGCGCAGCCCGGAAAGGCCGTCGCGCGAGAAGGGAGAGACGATTGATTCAGGCGCCCTGCCAGTGCCAGCGGCCATCGCTTCCGCGCCAGCGAACGCGGCGCACGCGCTGCTTCTCCGCCGCCGAGGCGCGGCTGCTGAGGCTGAGGCCGAAGACGGCAAGGATCGAGGCAATCATCGTGGTGCTCCCTTGTTCCGATGGCCGCATCCTGCGCGCGGCGACCTGAACGGCGGCTGGACCTGCCGTTTATCAAGGGTTCAGGAACGTTGATGCCGGGTTAACGGAACGACGAAAAGTCGAACGGCCCGGTGGGGGCGCACCGGGCCGCTCTCTCAACTGGGCAGCTTTGGAGGTCGGGGTGGGGGGATAAAGCCGCTCAGTGATCTCGCGAAAAATTGTCCTAGTGATACGTCTGGCCGGGGATCAGCTTCCGCGGAGCCGCTGCCGGGACGAAACCGGGGCCGAGCGACAGGCGGATGGGCTCGCCCGCCAGACCGAGGTCGAAAGTCGCATCGGCCATCGGCAGGGATTGCGCCCGGGGAGCGCTGGAAACCGTCTCGACGGCGCGCTCGGCATATTCGACCGCCGCAGCCAGCTCGTGGGGAAACCTGATGCTCATCGCCTTGACCCCTGTCGGGCGGCTCGCCGCCCTTTCGTTGACTTCACCCTGCCGTGTGCTTGCGC
>JAEZEN010000121.1 GCA_023433185.1 Pseudomonadota bacterium
GGATGTACGATCCCGACGACTGGATGGAGCCCAAGGAGCAGCGGAAGGTCGACGACTTCATCGTCTATGCGATGGCGGCCGCGACCCAGGCGCTCGACGATGCCGGCTGGCACCCGGAGACCTATGATGACCAGTGCGCCACCGGCGTCCTCATCGGCTCCGGCATCGGCGGCATCTACGACGCCTCGGTCACCTTGTTCGAGCGCGGGCCGCGGCGCATCAGCCCGTTCTTCATTCCGGGCCGCCTGATCAACCTCGCCTCCGGCCAGGTCTCGATCCGCCACGGCCTGAAGGGCCCGAACCACTCCGTCGTCACGGCATGTTCGACGGGCGCGCATGCGATCGGCGATGCCGGTCGGCTCATTGCCCTCGGCGATGCCGACGTGATGGTGGCGGGCGGCACCGAATCGCCGGTCAACCGGCTGTCGATCGCCGGCTTCGCAGCCTGCCGCGCGCTCTCGACCGGATACAATGACAGGCCGACCGAGGCGTCCCGCCCTTACGACCGCGACCGCGACGGGTTCGTGATCGGGGAGGGCGCCGGGGTCGTGGTGCTCGAGGAGCGAGAGCACGCGCTCGCCCGGGGAGCCAGGATCTACGGGGAACTGGTGGGCTATGGCCTCTCCGGGGACGCCTATCACATCACCTCTCCGGCCGAGGATGGCGACGGCGCCGAGCGCTGCATGCGCATGGCCATGAAGCGCGCCGGCATCACCGCCGACGAGATCGACTACATCAACGCCCACGGCACCTCGACGCAGATGGGCGACGAGATCGAACTGAAGGCGGTCGAGCGGCTGCTTGGCAATGCCGCCGGCAAGGTCCTGATGTCCTCCACGAAGTCGGCCACGGGGCATCTTCTCGGGGCTGCCGGCTCGGTCGAGGCGATCTTCTCCCTCCTCGCGATGCGCGACAACGTGGCCCCGGCCACGATCAACCTGGACAATCCGTCCGTCGAGACCGCCCTCGACCTCGTGCCGCATATGCCGAAGGAACACCCGATCGACGTTGTGCTCTCCAACTCGTTCGGCTTCGGCGGAACCAACGCCTCGATCGTCTTCCGCCGCCACGCGTGACACGCGGGGGAAGGATTATCCTCCTCCCGCCACATTCGGTGTTAGAGTCGCGTCCGACAATCCCGAGATGCTGCGGCAAGGGCTGAGACGCGCAAGATGAGTGACATGCGAAAGGATGAGTACGGCAGCGACGCCGACGTTCTTTCTGCCCGGCTGGGTGCTGCGAACCGGGTGGCTCCGAAGAGCCCGACGGAGGCGCTTCAGCCTGAACAGGTGCCTCCGCCACCCAAGCGGTCCCGGGCAGCCCGCCATCCTCTCGTGGTGTTCTTCAATTTCGTCCTGACAATCGTCATCGTCGGCGCCGTTCTGGTGGGTGGCGGTCTCCTCTTCGGCAAGATGCAGTTCGACAGCCCCGGCAGCCTGGATCAGGCGCGGACGGTCACGATCGACGCGGGCGCAGGCGTCCGTGGCATCGCCGACCGCCTGCAGCGCGAGGGAGTCATCGCCTCCAAGTGGCTCTTCGTGGCCGGGGTCTGGCTCCATCGCCAGGGCGGCAATCTCAAGGCGGGCGAATATGCCGTGCCTGCGCATGCCTCGATGCGCGACGTGATGGATCTGCTGGTGGACGGCAGGAGCGTCGTCTACCGCATCACCATACCGGAGGGTCTGACCAGCGAGCAGGTCGTGTCCTGCCTGACGGCCGACATGGTCCCGGCGGGCGAAGGCATCCAGGGCCTGACCACCGAGCAGGCGAACCGGTGTCGCGAAGCGGCGAGCAACCTCGAGGGGCCCGCGCCACCGATTCCGCCCGAGGGCGCGCTGCTTCCGGAGACCTATGCCTTCAGCCGAGGCGACACGCGGGCCAACATCCTCAACCTGATGATGCGCGAGCGCGACCGCGTGCTGACCGACGTCTGGGCCCGCCGGGCCTCGGACCTGCCGATCAGCAGCATGGAGGAACTGGTCACGCTCGCATCGATCGTGGAGAAGGAGACTTCGGTCGCCGACGAGCGCACGCGGGTGGCGTCGGTCTTCATCAACCGCCTGCGTCTGAACATGCGGCTTCAGTCCGACCCGACGTTCATCTACGGCGTCTATGGCGGTGCCGGGAAGCCGGATGGCTACGTGCCGACCGCCCGGGACCGTGACACGCCCACGCCCTACAACACCTACAGCATCGACGGACTGCCCCCCGGGCCGATCGCCAATCCGGGGCGGGCGGCCCTCGAGGCGGTGGCCAATCCCTCGCGGACCCGCGACCTGTTCTTCGTCGCCGACGGGACCGGCGGACACGCCTTCGCCGAGACCTATGACGAGCATCTCCGCAATGTCGCGCGGTGGCGGGCCCTCAACGCCAACCCTCCGGCAGGCGCGAGCGAGAGCGTGGCGGCGGAAGACGAACCGATGGCGCTCCAGGAGGCCGACCAGTAAGGTCGGCCCTCGCAGAATCGCTCGGCCACCCGATCGGCGGTGGCCGAGGTCAGTTGCAACGGCGTCCCGGGGGGCGGGCAGAATGGCGCTTCAGAGCATGACGGGCTTTGCCCGTGCCGAGGGCGGCAGCGATCCGCACTGGGTCTGGGAACTGAGGAGCGTCAACGGCAAGGGCCTTGACGTGCGGATACGCCTGCCATCGGGTCTCGAGCGCCTCGAGCCTGCCGTGCGGGAGAAGATCGCGGCCCGTTTCACCCGTGGCAACATCCAGGCGCTTCTGACGGTGGAGGGCCGGACAGCCGGGCAGAGGGTCGTGGTCAACGAGGGCGTGCTGGCCCAGGTGATCGACGCCATGGATCGGGTCCGCACGCGCGTTGACGTGGCGCCGCCCTCGCTCGACGGCCTCCTCTCGATCCGGGGCGTGCTCGAGCTCGAGGATGCCGACGCCGACGCGGGGGCCCAGGCCGCGCTGGATGCGGCGGTGCTCGTCGGACTCGACGCCGCCATCGGCGACCTCGCCCAGGCCCGAAGCCGCGAAGGTGCGGCGATCGGCCTGGTTCTCGAGGCCCGCATCGGCGAGATCGCCGCCCTGACGCGGGAAGCCGAGGACTCCCCCGTGCGCCGGCCGGAGATCATCCGGGCGCGGCTCGCCGAGCAGATCGCTATGCTGCTTGACGCGGCGCCAGCGCTCGATCCCGACCGTCTCCACCAGGAAGCGGTGCTGCTTGCCACCAAGGCCGACATCCGCGAGGAACTCGACCGGCTCGCCGCGCATGTCGTCGCGGCGCGCGAATTGCTGGCGCGGGGGGCGGCAGTCGGCCGCCGACTGGACTTCCTCGCGCAGGAGTTCAACCGCGAGGTCAATACGCTGTGCTCCAAGGCCAACGACCGCTCGCTCACGGCGATCGGCCTTGAACTCAAGGCCATTGTCGACCAGCTCCGCGAGCAGATCCAGAACCTGGAATAGCGGCATGGCCATCGATCTTCCCCGTCGCGGTCTGATGCTCGTGCTCTCCTCGCCTTCCGGGGCCGGCAAGTCGACGCTGAGCCGCCTCCTGCTCCAGGACGAGGGGGACCTCTCCCTTTCCGTCTCGGTGACCACGCGGCAGCGCCGGCCGAGCGAGGTCAACTCGGTCCACTACCACTTCATCGATCCGGCCCGCTTCGTCGCGATGCGTGATCGGGGGGACCTGCTCGAGTGGGCCGAGGTCCATGGCAACCTCTACGGCACGCCCCGCGAGCCGGTCGAGGCGGCGCTGGCCGCCGGCCGCGGCGTGCTGTTCGACATAGACTGGCAGGGGCCGCGCCAGATCGCCGAGGCGATGCCGGAGGACATCGTCCGCATCTTCGTGCTGCCGCCGTCGATGGCCGAGCTGCGGGCCCGGCTCGAGCGACGCGCCGAGGACGGCGCCGACGTGATCGGCCGACGCCTCGCCAATGCCCGGAACGAGATCCGGCACTGGGAGGAATACGAGTACGTGATCGTCAACGAGGATCTGCAGGCATCGCTTGCGGCCGCCCGCACGATTCTGCGGGCCGAGAGGATCAAGCGCATTCGTCAGCCCGCGCTCCGCGAGCACGTGACGCAGCTCCTGGCGGAGTAGGCGACGGCGCTCAGGCCCGCCCGGCGAAGGCGTTGGCGAGGTCGACGAAGCCGGCGACATCGACTTCCTCGGCCCGCAGAGTGGGCGCGATACCGGCTGCCGCGAGGAGCGGCAGCGGATCGACGCCGAGCGCGCGCAGGCTCTGGCGGAGCATCTTGCGGCGCGGGCCGAAGGCCGCCCCGACCACCCTCTCGAGGACGGCCGGATCGGCGGCGAGCGGCGCCGGCCGCGGGAGAAGCCCCACGACCGACGAGACCACCTTCGGGGGCGGCGTGAACGCCGCCGGCGGCACGTTGAAGAGAATCCGGGCCTCGCTCCGCCAGCCGGCCAGGACCGCAAGCCGGCCATAGGCGTCGCCGCCGGGCGGGGCGCCGATCCGCTCCGCCACCTCGCGCTGGAACATCAGGGTGAGCGATTCGTAGAAGGGCGGCCACGGCTCGGCGCGCAGCCAGCCGACGAGCAGCGGCGTGGCGATGTTGTAGGGGAGGTTGGCGACGATGCGGGTGGGGGCTCCTGCGAGGCGGGCATAGTCGACGGAAAGCGCATCGTCGTGCCGGACGTCGAGGCGGCCGGGATACCGCTCCGCAATCTCCGCGAGGGCCGGCAGGCAGCGCGGGTCCCGTTCGATCGCGATCACATGCGCCGCCCCGGACGCGAGCAGGGCCCGGGTCAGTCCGCCCGGCCCGGGACCCACCTCGATGACGGTGCGGCCCTCGAGCGGCCCGGCGGCGCGGGCGATTTTCGCCGTCAGATTGAGATCGAGCAGGAAGTTCTGCCCGAGCCCCTTGATCGCGGAGAGGCCATGGCGGGCGATCACGTCGCGGAGCGGCGGCAGATCGTCGAATGCGCTCATCCGGCGAGTTCGTTGGCGCCCAGTTCGGCGGCGAGGCGCAGCGCGGCGGCGAGACTCGATGGATCGGCGCGGCCGCTCCCCGCGATGTCGAAGGCCGTGCCATGGTCGGGCGAGGTCCTGACGAAGGCGAGCCCGAGGGTCACGTTCACGGTCTCGGCGAAGGCGAGCGTCTTCGCCGGGATCAGGGCCTGGTCGTGATACATGCAGAGCGCCGCATCGTAGTGGGCGCGGGCTGCGGGATGGAACATGGCGTCGGCGGAGAGGGGGCCGCTCACCGTGATTCCCTCGGCGCGGAGCGCGGCAATGGCCGGGGCTATGACCGACTCATCCTCGGCGCCGAGCGCGCCGCCCTCACCGGCATGCGGATTGAGACCCGCCACGGCGAGGCGGGGGTAGGGGAGCCCGAAGCGTCGCCGGAGATCATAGGCCACGATACGGCCGGTCTCGACGATCATCTCGGTGGTCAGCATCCCGGCGACGGCGCGCAGCGGAATGTGGATGGTCACCGGGACGGCGCGGAGCTCGGGACCCGCGAGCATCATGACAGGGCGGGCGGCAAAGCCCGTCCAGGCGGCGGAGAGGGTCCCCAGGAACTCGGTATGCCCGGGATGGCGGAAGCCGGCCGCATAGAGGGACTGCTTGCTGATGGGATTGGTGACGATCGCGGCGGCTGCGCCCGTCCGCACGTCGCCGACGGCGCGGGCAATGGCCTCCACGACGGCGGTGGCGTTCCGCGGATCGGCATGGCCGGCCTCGGCCACGATCCTCCCCTTGAGCGGCACGACCGGCAACACCTCCGCGAAGGCCTCCGCCGCCTCGCTCGGCGCCATGGTCTCCACCGGCACGTCGAGACCCATCATCGCCGCCCGCGTCGCAATGACGTCCGGGTCGGCGAGGAGGTAGAATGGCGGGATCGCCTGGGTCCGCCGGCGCATCCATACGGCCAGCGTGATGTCCGGCCCGATGCCACCGGGTTCGCCCATGGTGAGGGCCAGCGGCGGCAGTGCGGTCAACGGCTTCGGACCCCTCGTCGAACGCCGGCGGCGTGCCGGCGACCGCCTACCTGTACTCTATCGTCGCCTTGTCGCGAAGCTCGGCGAGGTAGTCCTTGCCGAGGTCCTTGTTCAGCTCGTCGATCAGCCGGTTCTCGGCCTGCACGCGGGCGGCCGCGTTGCTCTGGATCTCCTTGGCCGTACAGACCGCCAGCAGGACATAGCCGTCTTCGGAACGCTGCGGGCGGGTCAGCCGGCCGGCGCCGGCCTGTTCGATCTCGCGCCCGTCGGGCGAGCCCTGAAGCTCCTCCGAGGTTCGGCGGATGGTCGGCCGCACGACGACCTCCTTGAGCTGCCGCGTCTGTTCGGCAAGTGTATCGCAGCCCTGGAAGCGGCCCCGAAATGCCTCGGCCTCGCGCCGCCGCTGCTGGTCATAGCCGCTCGAAGATCCCTTCGGCACGACGAAGATCACCGGCCTGAGAGTGTACTCGTTGGTCTTGATCTCGCCCTGTCCCCCGGACTCGGAGAACATCTCCGCGGTCACGTCCGAGCTCTTTACGGAGCCGCCCCGCAGGCGCATCCGCATCTGGACGAGCTGCACCCACACCATCTGCGCCTTGATGCGACGCTTCAGGGAGGCGATGTCGACACCTTGTTCCGAGAGCGCCTTGGCGAGGGTCGTCGGCGTCATCTTGACCCGGGTCGCGATCTCCTCGATCGCGACGTCGACGCGGGCGTCGCTGACGACCACTCCCATCTTCGCGGCTTCGATGAACTGAAGGGTCTCGTCGATCAGCTCGTCGGTGGCAGCCTTCTGTCCACCGGGGACCCCCGTCATCTGCAGGAGCCTGGTCCGCTGCTGGATGTCGTAGGTGGTGATCGGCTGGTCGTCCACCTTGACCGCAATCGAACTGGCGCTGAACGACGGCGAGGCCGCTGCGATCGGCGAAAGCACGAGCAGGGCGCTCAATACGAACCTGGTCAGACGCATGATCCCGACAAATCCCACTGGCTAGGTCCAGCCCCGCTCGGGAACCCGTTCCGCGCGGCGGGCGCCGGACGACGCCTCAAGAAGAGGCACGACAATCCGGCGAAACCGTGATGCGGGCGGTCAATTGGTCGTCGTGAGACCGGAGACGTTGGCATTGACCGTGCCCTCGGCGAGCGTGCGCAGCAGCAGCCGCACGGTCAGCTGCCGGTCCGGAATGAGGGTGTTCCGCGTCTCGGTATAGGCGATCGAAAGCGAAACGCAGCTGTCGTCGTATCCGAGCCCGACGCTGTTCTTGCTCACCGACCTGTGCTCGACATCGTAGACGGCGGAGCCGAAGAGCTTCCACCGGTCGGCGAAGCGCGCGGTGGCGTTCACGTTGACGAACTGCTGCTGGTCGATGCCGGCCGTCGGCACGTCCCGGATGAAGCCGTAGGAGGCCGAAGCCGAGAACCAGTTGATCGTCTGGCTTGCCCCGATCTCCGCCCGCTGCACGGCGAAGTCTTCCTCGTCGAATCGGCCGCGGAGCGTCAGCTTCGAGGTGGGCGAGCCGACCGACACGCGTCCCACGTAGTCCGACACGTCCGTCTCGAGGCCCGAGAACGCCCCGACATCGGCCATGTCCTTGACCGCGAAGGAATTCTTGCCGGCGAGCATCCGCGACTGGCCGAACAGGCCCTCGAGCACGATGTTGTTCTGGAACGTGCCGACGTAGCGCAGCCCGTAGTTCATGCGGGTGCCGCCCTCGACCCGGTCGAGGCCCGAGAACTTGTCCCGCCGGAACAGGATCGAATCGTCGAACACCAGGCTCTGCGCATCGTCGTTGGGCAGTTCGCCCGCATAGGGCTCGTCCGGCCGGGCGACGACCTGCACGATCGGCTCGAAGACGTGCGAGGAGTTTCCGGCCCGCGCCAGAATCGGCAGGCTCCACTCGGCGCCGATGGTCGGCATGAACCGGACCGGGGTGTCGTTGGTCGTGAGCTCCGGCCACATCCCGCCGGTGTCGTTCGGGCTCATGGAGTAGAAGTCCGCCCGCGCCGAGGCGAAGGTGGTGAGCAGCTGGCCGCCGGGCAGGACCGTCTTCTTCTGCCACTCGAGGTCCTCGGTGACCCGCAGATAGTCCCCCGCGAGACCATGATAGAAGGTCTCGCCGCTGACGGTGAACGGATCGGCGGACTCCCGGGTCAGGTTCGTGAGGTTGGAACGGAGCGACAGCTCGCCGCCGAGGATCGACGAATCGAAGATGTAGTCGTGGTCGATCACCGGCAGCGCCGCGGCCTGCCGGTCCTGATCGTACTTCGCCGCCGTGCTGTCGGCGAGGATCTGCCAGTGCTGGAGGCGCGCGTCGAAGTAGTTCCGGTCCTTGAGGCCGGTCAGGTAGATCTGCGACAGCGTGCTCGCCTTGTCCTCGTTGAGCACGTTGTAGTTCTGCGTGAATGTGCGGTCGGTGCTGATCGTCCCGTCCCACCCGAGCGTCCAGTCGCGGCTGAGCGAGAACTTGCCCGTGGTGCGGGCGCCGCCGCGGAAGTCGCGCTGCGCGAACGTGCCGCCCCCGCTGCTTGTCAGGAAGTTCTCGGGGTTCCGCTGGTCGATGCCGGCCATGCGGAGGGTGAACTGGCCGTTTGCCAGCCGTTGCCGCCATTCGACGTCGCCCAGGAAGCCCTGCTCGGTGTAGTAGACCGGAGTCAGCGTGACGTCGTAATTGGGTGCGAGGGCAATGAAGTAGGGGGTGGCGATGGACCAGCCCACATCGTCGCTGTAGCCGAAGGACGGCGCGAGGAAGCCCGACTTCCGCTTCACCGAGGGGTCGGCGATGGAGAACTTAGGCACCCACGCGAGCGGCAGCCCCATGAACTCGAAGCTGGCATTCTCGAAGTAGACCATCTTCTCGGTATCGTCGACGATGATCCGCTTCGCCTTGACCTGCCACAGCGGCGGCTTGTCCGGCTTCTCCTCGCAGGGCTCGCAGGCGGTGTAGACGCCGTTGACGAACGTCGTCGTCTCACCCCCGGCGCGTTCCGCGCGCTCGGCGGCGAAATAGGTCTTGTCCGGGGTCTCGACGCGCAGGGAGGCGACGAAGCCGTCGCGGAAGTCCTCGGTGATGTCGATATCGTCGGCGTAGATCACCATGCCGCTCGGGTCGGTCATCTTGACGTTGCCGAGTGCGACCAGCTTCGAAATGCTTTTGACGTAGCTCACGCGGTCGGCTTCGAGCGTATAGCCCATGTAGTAGATCTTGACGTTGCCAACCGCGGCAATCGTCTCCTGATCGTAATCGTAGACGAGTTCCTCGGCCTCCACGAGCATCTGCGACCCAGCCTTCGGCTTGACCGGAGCATAGTCGACCATCGACACGCCCTGAGCGAGCGACGGCTGGAAGGCTGCGGGCAGGAGGACGAGCGAAAACGCCGCCGCCGGAATGGCAGCGTGGCGCAACATGCCCCTGATCAGCGTTCGGTAAACCCCCCCGACGCTCATCCGTCCTCCAGATGCAGGAGCGCGGTCGCCCCCATCAGCAAAGTCACGATCGCCGGAAGCCAGGCTGCCAGCGGCGGCGGCACGATCCCTCCGCTCCCGAGGTCCCACGCGATCTTGGACACAACATAAAGCATGAAGCCTACGCCGACACCAGCCAAAATCATGTTCCCGACCTCGTGGGAACGGGAGAATCGCAAGGATACGATGGCAGCGATCAGCACCATTGCCAACAGCACAATCGGTCGCGAGAGAAGCGTGTTGTAGCGAAGCTCATAGCGTGTCGAGGGAAGCCCTGCGCGTTGTGCCGTGTCGATCAGTCTCGGCAGCTCCCAGAACGATATCGCATCGAGGTTATCAAAGGTTTCCCGAACCTGGTCCCGCGTCAATGTGGTCGGGAGGCGATAGTCCGCCACCTTCTGCGGAGCCTGCTCGAGGCGGGTAACCATGGCGTCGTCGATCTGCCATTCGCCGGGGGTGTAGCGGGCGGTCTGGGCGTCGATTCGCTCCCGGAACGACCCGTCTTCGTTGAATGCGAAGGCGGTGACTTCGGAGAGCGTCATGCCGTCCTCGGAGGTCTTGAGGGCACCGATCAGCGACTCCCGGCCCTCGCCGGCCTGCCGGATCCAGGTCGGGCCGCTATCGCCGCGCTTCGGACGCTTCTCCGTAAGGCTCGCGCGCATCTCGTCCGAAAGGGCCCGAAGCTCCGTCGAGATCGGGTTGTAGATCGTCGTGGCAGCGATCCCCAGCAGGAGCCCGACGTTGGCCGCGGGGATCAGGAACTGCCATGCCGAAATGCCGGCGGCGCGGGCGATCACCACCTCGAGACGCCGATTCGCGAGGATGAATGCCGCGATCGAGCCGAAGAGGGTGGTGAAGGGCAGGATCTCCTCGCAGATGGACGGTACGCGATAGAGGGTCAGGAGGAAAACCTTCACGGGGTCGAAGTCATCGGCGCCCAGCGTGCGCGTGAAGAATTCCAGGTAGGTGATGATGAATACAAGAAAGAAGAAGAAGAGAAATATGGATATCACCAGCGTCGCGAACTGGCGCGCGAAGTACAATCCGAGAGTCTTGCCGATCATCCTGGTGCCGGACTATGCGCTGCTCTCCGCCACGGCCGGCGCTCGGCGGCGGAACAGGCTGCGGAAGAAGCGGGCGATCTTCTCGGCGTAGATCAGGAGGAACTCGGGCGGCTTGGGCTGGATGCCGAGCAGGATGAGAACGCAACTGCCGACGATGGCGGCAAGCGGAACGAGGTACATGAAGACCGGAGAGATGACCTGATCGCGCGCGGCTATAGCGAGCACGAACTCGAACGCGGCGAGGGCGATGGCCGAGGTCGCAGCGAGGGCGATCGTCGCAGACCGGCTCTGGCGATGGGTCTCCGCCTGACTGAGGAACAGGAGCGGAATCAGGGCGAAGACCAGCGCATTGATCGGCGTCGTGAAGCGGGCGTGGATCTCCGCCGCGTACTTGGCCGGCTGCCTCTGGAACAGCCGGTCGTCGGCGTCGGGGTTGAAGAGATATGTCGTCGGCCGTTCATTCGGCATGAAGACCGGCGCCTTGCCCGGGCTCGAGAAGCTCGAAAGGTCGAATGCATAGGAGCTGAACTGGATGATCGACAGCGTGGAATCGGATTCCTTCTTCGTCTGGATCGTGCCGTCGCTCATCACCAGGAAAATGCCGGCGGGGCTGTCGAGTACCGCGCCGCGCTCGGCGATATAGTCCACGCTCTCGTCGTCATCGCGGCTGTCGGACATGAAGATGCCGCGAAGCGTGCCGTCGGCCAAGCGCTGGCGGAGCTGGAAGTAAAGGCCGTTCTCGATCTTCACGAACTCGCCTTCACGCAGGATCGAGGTGAGGAGGTTGCCGTTCACCTCGGAGCGGAGCTCGCGCCACAGTCGCATCGACAGGGGTGACATCCAGAGGGTCATGGATGCCATGAACACCGTGACCGCCAGACCCGCGATCAGCACCGGCTTGAGCAGCCACCACTGCTTGGTGCCCGCGGCATTGATCACCACCAGTTCGGACCCCTGGTTCATCGAATTGAACGTGTAGATGACGGCGAGCATGAGGGCGATCGGCGCCGTGACCGTCGTCAGCGAGGGGAGGAGGAGGAGGGTGATCTTGAAGAAGGTCACGATGGTCTGGCCCATCGCCGAGACGAGATCGAACTGACGGAGGGCCTGGGTGAGCCAGACGGTCACCGTCAGGGCGGCGAACCCCATCATGAACGCGCGCGCGATCTTGGCGAAGATGTACTGCTCGATCTGCGTCATCGGCCCGATCATACCCGGCCCACGCCCCTTCCGGCTACGGTTCATTCAGGTGCACCCGACGGCTCGGCTGGACACCCCGGGACCGAAGGGATAAGGACACCGGCAGGCGGTCGGCCCGGACCTAAGGCTGGCGTCGTGGCTTTTTTGAGGGACGTGGACCTTGGCGGATGACGGTCTCCCGGCCGGGGACATGACCAGATCCCGCCGTCGTCCGCCGCCCGCGGCTCCGGACAATGGCGTGCCCCAGGCCGCGGCGCTCGACGCGCTCCCGGACTCGCGGGACTACGCACCGGCCGAGATCACGATCGTCATTCCCACCCTCAACGAGCGCGACAACGTGCCCGTTCTCATCGATCGGATCGCGGCCGCCCTCGACGGGATCGTCTGGGAAGCCGTGATCGTCGATGACGATTCGCAGGACGGAACCATCGACGTGGTCCGCGCGCTGGCCTGCCGGACGCCTCGCATCCGGGGGCTTCGCCGCGTCCGCCGTCGCGGGCTCGCGGGAGCCTCCCTCGAGGGGATGCTGGCCAGCGCCGCCCCCTTCGTTGCCCTGATCGACGCAGACCTCCAGCACGACGAGACGCGTCTTCGCACGATGCTCGAGATCCTCCGGAGCGGGGAAGCCGATGTCGTCGTCGGCAGCCGCTATGTCGACGGCATCGAGACGGGCGGGCTCAGCGAGGTGCGCCACAAGGGCAGCCGGCTCGCGACCTGGCTTGCCCAGAACCTGCTCAAGGCGCCGCTGAGCGATCCGATGAGCGGCTTCTTCGCAATCCGCCGCGATGTCGTGGAGGCGGTCGCACCGCGCCTCTCCGACCAGGGTTTCAAGGTCCTCCTCGATATCCTCGCCTCGGCCCCCGAGCCCCTGCGCATCCGCGAGGTCCCCTACGTCTTCAAGGCGCGCCTGCACGGCGAGAGCAAGCTCGATGCCGCCGTGGTGTTCGAATATCTCGGCCTTGTCGTCGCCAAGCTGAGCGGTGACCTGGTGTCCATCCGCTTCCTGATGTTCGCGATGGTCGGCGCCTCGGGGGTCTTCGTCAACATGGCGGTGCTCTGGGCCGTCCTCGCGGTCGGTGCGGGCTTCGCGACGGCCCAGACGATCGCGATGCTTGCGGCGATGGCGTCCAACTACACGCTCAACAACGCGCTCACCTATCGCGACCGCCGGCGGCGCGGTTGGCGTTTCGTGACCGGCCTGTTCCTCTTCGCCGCGCTCTGCAGCGTCGGGGTGGTCGGGGGCGTCGGCGTCTCGACCTTCATCTACCAGCAGGGACCAGCCTGGTGGCTCGCCGGCCTGGCCGGTGCTGCGGTCGGAACGCTGTGGAACTACGTGACCAGTACCGCCATCACCTGGCGGGCGCGGTGAACCCGAAGCCTGCGGACGCGCGCGCCTGGGTGGTTCCGGCCGCCATCGTCGCGGCGTTGACCGTCTTCCGATTCTGGGCCTCGGCCCATGTCCCGCTTGCCCCGGACGAGACCTATTACTGGCTCTGGTCGCGCGCCCCGGCGGCCGGCTACTACGACCATCCGCCGATGGTTGCCTGGTGGATCTGGGCCTCCACGTCGCTCTTCGGCGACGGCCCTTTCGGCGTGCGCGCGCTGTCCGTGGCCGCCGCCGCCATCACATCCTACGCGATCTACGCGACGGCGCGGAACCTCGGCTTCGGGACGGCGACCTCGGCCCGGGGTGCGCTGTGGCTGAATGCGACGATCCTGATCGGCGCCGGAGCGATCCTGATCACCCCGGATTCGCCCTCCGTCCTGTTCTGGGCGCTGGCGGTCTGGGTGATCGCCGACATCCGGCGCACCGGCGACGGCTGGCTGTGGTTGCTCGCCGGCTTTTTCGCCGGGCTCGGGCTGCTCTCCAAGTACACCAACCTCTTCCTCGGCGTCGGCATCGTGCTCTGGCTGGTGCTCGAGCGCGACGCGCGGCGCTGGTTTCTCAGCCCCTGGCTCTGGGTCGGCGGGCTGGTGGCCATCGTCACGTTCCTTCCCGTGCTGCTGTGGAACGCCGCCCACGACTGGATCTCGTTCGAGAAGCAGTTCGGCCGGATCGCCGCGGAGACGCTCCAGCCCGGCTACGTCCTCGAATTCGTCGCCTCGCAGTTCGGCCTGCTCAATCCGCCGATTGCGATCTTCGCCGCGATCGGGCTCTGCCTCGGCGCGCGGGCGCTCCTCCGGCGACGGAACGCCCAGGACGGGGCGATGCTGTTCCTCGCCACGCTCTGCGTGCCGCTCATCCTCTACATGCTCTCCCATGCGCTGCATGCCCGGGTCCAGGGCAACTGGCTCGCGCCCGTCTTCCCCGCACTTGCGCTGCTTGGCGCGGCGGCGGCCCTCGGATGCACGTCGCGGGCGATGCGCGGTCTTGCCGCCCTTGCCACCCCGGTGGGCATCGGCGTTTCGGTTCTCGTGCTCTTCTACTTCATGGCCCCCGGGCCGACGCCGTTCGGCCAGCGGACCCCTGCGGAGCGCTTCGTTGGGTGGAGCGGCCTCGCGGCGAAGGTCGGGGACCTCATGACCGAGACGGGGGCGACATGGGTGGCGACCGGCGAGTACGCGCTCACCGGACAGCTCGCCTATCATGGCCTCGGGCCGGAACGCGTCCAGCAGGTCGACCAGCGCGAGCGCTACCTGTTCGACCCGGTCGAGGACGCGGTCGCCGAAGGACCCGCGCTGCTCGTGCTCGCCAGCGAGCGGAGCCGGCTTGCCAAGTACCGGCGCTGCTTCGAGAGCCTCGAACCCGTCGGCGAGATCGAGCGGATCGGTCCGGACGGGCCGGTCGCCGCCTATCGCGTCTGGCTCGCGGCCGGGGCCCGCAGCGACATTCTCAGCCGTGGCTGCCGCTAGGCAGATTCCGACGATGGCAGTGGACTTCGTGACGGCGAAACCGCAAACAGGCCCGAGATGAAGGCAGTCCCCGCTGCCGCCGCCAGGACGAAGCCGAGAGGGTGGATGAAATGACCGACCGCGCCAGCATTGCCTTTGCCAAGCCCGCCGCCAAGCCCAGCGGGACGCTCGTCGTCTTCGCCGGCGCGGATCTGACCCTCGGCGCGACGGCGAAGCGGCTCGGCCTCGATGCGCTGATCGCGCGGGCGGCGAAGACCGCCGGGTTCACCGGCAAGGCGATGTCGACCCTCGACCTGATCGCGCCGGCCGACTCGACGCTCGAGCGCCTCATCGTGGTCGGTACCGGCAAGGTGGCAGACCTCAAGGAAAAGGACTGGGTGCGGCTCGGCGGTGCGGCGATGGGCGCAGCGGGCAAGGCCGAGACGCTCACCGTGGCGCTCGAGCACCCGGAAGGCGGCACCGTCACGGCCGACCAGGCCGCCGACGTGGCGCTGGGCATCCGGCTTCGCGCCTATGCCTTCGACAAGTACAAGACACGGAAGGACGACAACGGCGAGCCCGCCCCGAAGACGGTGTCAGTGACGATCGCCATCCCCGAATCCGCGGCGCTTCGAACTGCCTGGGCGGCGCGGTCGGCGCTTGCCGAGGGCGTCATCCTCGCCCGGGACCTCGTCAACGAACCGGCGAACGTGCTGGGGCCGGTCGAATTCGCGGCGCGGGCAGGGGAGTTGTCCAAGCTCGGCGTCGAGGTCGACGTGCTTGCGGAAAAGGATATCAGAAAGCTCGACATGGCCGCGCTTCTCGGCGTGGCGCAGGGTTCGGCGCGGCCGCCGCGCGTCGTGGTCATGCGCTGGAACGGCGCCAAGGCGAAGGACCAGCCGCTCTGTTTCATCGGCAAGGGCGTCGTCTTCGATACCGGCGGCATATCGATCAAGCCGGCGGCCGGCATGGAGGACATGAAGGGGGACATGGGCGGTGCCGCGGCCGTCACCGGCCTCATGCATGCCCTCGCCGGACGGAAGGCGCGGGTCAATGCGGTGGGGATCATCGGCCTCGTCGAGAACATGCCCGACGGCAATGCGCAGCGGCCCGGCGACATCGTGACCGCGCGCGGCGGCAAGACCATCGAGGTGATCAATACCGACGCCGAGGGTCGGCTGGTTCTCGCCGATCTGGTCTCCTATGCCGAGGAGCGCTTCAAGCCGCGCTTCATGATCGACCTCGCGACGCTCACCGGGGCGGTGATCATCGCGCTCGGCCACCAGCATGCCGGGCTGTTTGCGAGCGACGACGACCTGGCCGCGGCACTCTCGGCCGCGGGCGCCGCCACCGGCGAGCAGGTCTGGCGCATGCCGCTCGGCCCCGAATACGACAAGCTGATCGACTCGAAATTCGCCGACATGAAGAACATCGGCGGACGGACCGCGGGCGCGATCACCGGCGCCCAGTTCATCAAGCGCTTCGTCAAGAACACGCCCTGGGCGCACCTCGACATCGCCGGTACCGCGATGGACTCGCCGCAGACCGAGATCAACCGCTCCTGGGCCTCGGGCTGGGGTGTGCGGCTCCTCGACCGGATGGTGAGGGACGCCTACGAGAAGTAGGGCGGATCTGAGCGGCCGGCTGAGACGAGGCGACGCGGGCGCAGGATGACCGAAGTCCTCTTCTACCATCTCGACCGGCAGCCGCTCGAGCGGGTGCTGCCGGAGCTCCTGGAGAAATGCGTCGCGCGGGGCTGGCGGACCGTCGTGCAGTTCGGCTCGGAGGAGCGCTGCGAGGCGATCGACGCCCATCTCTGGACTTACCGCGACGACGCCTTCCTTCCCCATGGCACCGCCAGGGACGGCCAGGCCGACGCCCAGCCGATCTGGCTGACGACGCGGGACGACAATCCCAACGGCGCCACGGTGCGGTTCGTCACCGATGGCGCGGCGCATCCCGATCCGGCGGCCTACGAGCGGGTCGTTCTCATCTTCGACGGCAACGACAACGAGGCCGTCGACCGCGCCCGTGCGGCGTGGAAGGAGATCAGGGCGGCCGGGCACGAGGCGACGTACTGGCAGCAGTCCGAGGGGGGGCGCTGGGAACGCAAGGGCTGACCGCGTCGCCGGTCAGCCGGCGTCCGCCTTCGCCTTCTCATGCGCGTCCGAGAGTTCGAGCCAGCGCTCCTCGGCCGCCTGGATGGACCTGACCGTGTCGGCGCGGACCTTGGCGAGGTCGGCGGCCCTTGCCGGGTCGGCATAGAGCTTCTGGTCGCCGAGCTTCTGGTCCAGCGCCTCGACTTCTTTCTGAAGTTTCTCGATCAAACCCTCGACCTGCTTGATCTCTTTCCGGAGTGGCGCGGACTGCGCGCGCTTGTCGGCGGCCGCCTTGCGCCGTTCCTGTCCGGCGTCCGGCGCGCCGGGCTTCCGCCCGTTCGCGCCCCGTGATCCTTCGACGACCAGCCGCCGATAGTCGTCGATGTCGCTGTCATAGGGGGTCACGGTGCCCTTCGCCACCAGCCAGAGCCGGTCCACCGACGCCTCGATGAGGTGGCGGTCATGGCTGATCAGGATCACCGCCCCGGAATACTCCGCGAGCGCATGGATGAGAGCCTCGCGACTGTCGATGTCGAGGTGGTTGGTCGGCTCGTCGAGGATCAGGAGGTGGGCGCCGTGAAAGGTCGCGAGGCCCAGGAGCAGGCGGGCCTTCTCGCCGCCGGACAGGTCCTTCGCCGGCGTGTCCATCTTGCCCCTGGCGAAGCCCATCGCGCCGGTGCGGGCCCGCGCCTGGGCCTCCGTCGCATCGGGCAGCAGCGCGCGGACGTGATCATACGGCGAGTGCGCCGGGTTCAGTTCGTCGAGCTGGTGCTGCGCGAAATAGGCGACATTCAGGTTGTGCGCGCGCTTGAAGCGCCCCGCCTCGACGGCGAGGCGGCCCGCTATCAGCTTGGCAAACGTCGACTTTCCATTGCCGTTCGAGCCGAGGAGGGCGATCCGGTCGTCGTCGTCCAGCCGGAGGTTGAGGCCGGTCAGGATCGGCCGCCCCGGCGTGTAGCCGACCGAGGCACCCTCCATGTGGACGATGGGCGGCGCCATCCGCTTCGGCGGATCGGGAAACGAGAACGGCGCGACCGACTCGTCGGTGATCGCCGCGACCGGTTCCAGGCGGGCGAGCGCCTTCATCCGGGACTGCGCCTGTCGGGCCTTCGACGCCTTGTAGCGGAACCGTTCGACGAACGCCTCCATGTGGCGGCGCTGGTCGTCCTGCTTCTTCTTGAGTTTCAGCTGGAGCGCCTGGCGCTCGCGGCGCTGGCGGTCGAAGGAATCGTAGTTGCCGCGGTAGTAGACGAGCTTGCCCTGGTCGAGATGGACGATGCCGTCGACCGCCGTGTTGAGCAGGCCGCGGTCGTGGCTGATGAGCAGGACGCTGCGCGGATAGCGCGCGAGGTAGCTCTGGAGCCACATCGTCCCTTCGAGGTCGAGATAGTTGGTCGGCTCGTCGAGGAGCAGCAGGTCGGGCTCGGCGAAGAGCACGGCGGCGAGGGCGACGCGCATGCGCCAGCCGCCCGAGAGGGCGGAGCAGGGGCCGCGCTGGGTGGCTTCGTCGAAGCCGAGACCGGCCAGGATCGCCGCCGCACGCGCCTCCGCGGAATGCGCGTCGATGTCGGCGAGCCGCATCTGGATCTCCGCGATCCGGTAGGGATCCGTTGCGGTTTCGGCTTCCGCGAGCAGGGCGCTGCGCTCGGAATCGGCGGCGAGCACCACCGCGATCAGCGACTCGGATCCGGACGGCGCCTCCTGGGCAACCTGGCCGACGCGCGCGTTCCGCGGCATGGTGATCGTGCCGGTTTCGGCCATCAGTTCGCCCATCACCATGCGGAACAGCGTCGTCTTGCCGCTGCCATTCCGTCCGAGAAGTCCGGTCTTGGAACCCTCGGGCAGTGCGAGCGTCGCGTGATCGATGAGGAGCCGGTCTCCGATCCGATAGGTGAGGTCGTTGATGTGAAGCATGGTGGCGGGGTTTTGCCCGGAGCGCCGGCTTCGCACAAGGGCCGCATGAGAAGGAGAATCCAAGGCCTTGCCGGCGCGGGGGAATCCACGCTTGCAAATGGCGACCGGCTTTGGTTCACTGACCCTGGCCGTCGTTCAGCGTTCGTTAGAGTTCTCGGCCGGATATTGACCTGTTGGTGGGACAGGATTCGAGGGGCGCTTTTGACGAT
>JAEZEN010000123.1 GCA_023433185.1 Pseudomonadota bacterium
GGCCGCTGGCCGGATGCCGCGCATGAGGCGGGCAAAGGCCGGGCGGCCGCGGACGCGGGTGGGGCCGCGCGGGTGAAGGGAAAGGTGAGGTTTGCCCGTGTGGGGGGCGGGGCCCGGTCAGCGGCGACGGGGCCTCATGGGGCGCCGGACAGCGTTGTCGGCACCGCATCCATGGCCTGGATGATGCGATCTGCCGTCAATATCATCAAGCCTCAAATGCGTGCAGGTTGCCCAGAAGAGATGATGCAGCGGGAGGCAGCGGGCCGTCCGCCTCAGTCCCCGGGCGTGCCCTCCGTGCCGCTTCTGCGGATGGGAAAGCCCGCGAGATAGTCCGCGATGTTGTCCGCATCGAACGGCCTTCCGTCGAGGATCGGGTCGGGCGCCATGCGGATGTCGCCCTGTACGCCGGGGACGATCGTGCCGCTCGCCGCGCCCTCGGGTTTGGTGTTGGCGATCGGGAGATCGGCTATCCCCGTCAGCGCGGCGCGGTAGAGGTCCGGACGATAGGCTGCCCCGGCGCGGCGCTGGCCTTCGGCGGAGAAGGCCGTTTGCCCCCACCGCACCATCTGGCTGTAGATCCAGTGCGCCTGGCTGATCCATGGGAAGTTCGCGGTCTCGCGGTGAAAGACCAGATAGTCCGGAATTTCCCGCGTGGTGCCGTCGGGATCGACCATGAAGCGGCCGCGCAGCAGGCTCCGGAAAAGGTCCGCCCGGACGCCGACATAGGCGTCTTCCGCCAGCATCGCCGCAAGGTCCGACACGTTCTCGCGATCGTCGCACCAGCGTGCCGCGGCGTCCAGCGCCACGATCAGGCGCGACAATGTCTCGCCGTGGGTCTCGGCCCAGTCGGGCCGCACCGCAAGAACCTTCTCCGGCGCCGACGGCCAGATGTCACGCTTGGTCGCGACCACGCGGCCGACGCCGCGCTCGACCGCCACGAGGTTCCACGGGGCGTTGACGCAGAAGCCGTCGATCGCGCCGGCCGCCATGGCGTCGGCGGTCATCGGCGGCGGCACCACGGTCATCGTCACGTCCCGGTCCGGATCGATGCCGCCGGCCGCCATGAAGAAGCGGAACTCGTAGTTGTGCGACGAGAACGGGTAGGTCATCCCGAACAGGAGGGGCTTGCGTCCGTCCCGGGCCCGCCGGTCGATCACCGCCTTGAGCGCCCGGGCATTGGTCAGCGCATCCTCGCGGCCCTCGAGGCCGGCGGCTGCGGCCATCTCGCGATAGAGCGAGACCGAGAGGGTGATGGCGTTGCCGCCGCGCCCCAGCGCGAAGGGCGTGAACGAGCCATAGGGGTTGGACCCGATGCCGAGCTGGGAGGCGATCGGCATCGGGCTGAGGGCGTGCGCCACGTCGAACTGTCGGAAGGCGAGGCGGTCGCGGATGTTCGACCAGGAGACGTCGCGGACCAGCTCGAGCGAGAGTCCCTCGCGATCGGCGAAGCCCTGTTCGGCTGCGGCGACCAGGACCGCCACGTCGACAAGCGGAATGAAGCCGGCCCGGACCACCCGGCTCTCCAGGCGGCGCCGCTGCGCCGGAGCCGTCGCTCCTTGTCCCATGTCGGCGGATCCGATCGAGTGGTCTGCGGTCAGCATCATTTCTCCAGGAGCGATGCGGCGGTGACGACGCTCTGGGCGATGTCGGCCACCTTCCGCTTCTCGTTCATCGCCGCATGGCGGAGCAGTTCATACGCCGCCTCTTCGCCGATGCCGCGCTGCTTCATCAGGATGCCCTTGGCGCGTTCGATCACTTTCCGCCCCGCAAGTTCCGACCGCGCCGCGTCGAGTTCGCGCTGCAGCCGGTCGAAGGCGTTGAAGCGGCTGATCGCGGTCTCGACGATCGCCCGGACGCGCTCCTTGCGGAGCCCGTCGACGACGTAGGCGGAGACCCCGGCGGCGATGGCCGCCGAGATGCTGTCGCTGTCGGACTGATCGACGAACATGGCCACCGGCCGGGAAACGACCTTCGAGACCTGGAACATCTGCTCGAGGACGTCGCGACTCGGATTCTCGAGCCCGATCAGGATGACGTCCGGATCGAAGGCGGTGAGCCGGCGGAGGAGCCCGCCGGTGGAGGCGATCACCGCCACATCCGTCATCCCGCCCTCGCGCAGGCCATCGACGAGGATCGCGGCGCGAACCTCGTTCTCCTCGATGACAGCCACGCGGAGCTGAGGGGACTTCATCCGGTTTCCAGCACGGGATCTTCGCCAAGCAGGATCCGTGCCATGAACGGGTTCGCGCCGTTCCGGGCTCCTTCAGGCCTCGGGCCTCCAAGCGCCGCCCGTTCACTCCCCGATTTCGCGCTGCGCGTCCGGTTCGACCGGCTCGATCCGGAGCGGACGTTCGTCCAGTTCGATCAGCTCGACGGCGCGGTCCGCGGCATCCTGGAAAGGATCGAGGGCCAGGTCCGCGCCCATCGCCGTGAGCGTGTCGGCATCGGTCTCCGGCGTGGTCGTCAGCGCGATCGCGCCGCGGAAGCCGTTGTCCCGGAGCGACTGCACGAGCACGGGCCGGCCATCGGGATGGCTGACACCGGTGTTCGGGTCGCGGATCGTCGATACCACCCATTGCGCGGTGGCAAGCGGCAGGCTGGCGATGAACTCGGGGTCCGACACGTCGCCATAGGTTCCGTCGAGGCCGTCCTCGCGCCAGCGGCGCACCGCGGCGGGGCTGAAATCGATGCCGAGCACCCGGTGGCCCTTCGCGGCGAGCCGCCTGCCGATCGCGCCGCCGTAGCGGCCGAGGCCGAAGAGGATGATGTCGTGGGATCCGTTCGAAACGCCGGCCTCGCCGCCGGCCTCCCGGGCGCCCTTTCCGCCGAACACGCCCAGGAACGGTTCGCAGAGGGCATAGAGCTGGTGCGAATAGGTGATCATGTAGGTCGAGG
This sequence comes from Pseudomonadota bacterium, assembly GCA_023433185.1. Next base: position 2,896 of record JAEZEN010000123.1, read on the forward strand.
CCGCGATCGTGATCAGCCCGACCAGGGTGACAAGACCCAGCGCGTTGGTGGTGACATGGCCGATCGTCACGCCCATCGCCATGAAGATGAGCGAGAACTCGCTGATCTGGGCGACGGTCAGGCCGGCAAGGAAGCCGGTCCGGCGGCGGTATCCGAGCGCATTCATGATGACGAGGACGATCAGCGGATTGCCGATCAGGACGAACAGGGACAGGACGATCGCGGCGAGCGTATCCCCGCCGAGGCTGCTGAGGTCGAGCCGCGATCCGAGCGCGATGAAGAAGAACAGGAGCAGGAAGTCGCGCAGGGGCGACAGCCGGGCGGCGATCGCGTCGCGGAACGGCGTCGAGGCGAGGGCGACGCCGGCGAGCAGGCCGCCGAGTTCCTTGCCGAAGCCCAGCTCGTCGCCGAGCGCCCGCAAAGGCGGCGGCGAGCGCGATCGAGAACACCATCAGCAGTTCCGGCGCCCGTGCCAGGCGCTCGGTCAGGGCATCGGCGAGATAGCGTATGAAGATCAGGACGAGCCCGAGCATCAACGCGCCGGCGGCGAAGACGCTGAGGACGTCGCTCACGCCCGCGTCGCCACGCGCCCCGATGCCGACGGCCGAAAGGACGATCATCGCCAGCACGACGAAGAGGTCCTGGACGATCAGGAAGCCGAGCGCGATGCGGCCGTGCAGCGAGTCGATCTCCCGCTTGTCGGACAGGAGCTTCACGATGATGATCGTGCTGGAAAAGGTCAGGGCGACCGCAACGTAGAGGCTGGTCACGGCGTCGAGGCCGAGGGCAAGGGCGATCAGGAAGCCGAACGCCGACGTGAATCCCACCTGGCCGAGACCGGTGGCGAGCGAGACCGCGCCCAGCGAGCGGATCAGCCCGACATCGAGCCTGAGGCCGACGAGGAAGAGGAGGATCGCGATGCCTAGTTCGCCGAGCAGGTCGATGGGCTCGCTCGAATGCGCGATGCCGAGGACGGAAGGCCCGGCGATGATGCCGACGGCAATGAAGCTGACGATCAGCGGCTGGCGGAGCAGGAGGCCGAGAAAGCCGGCGGCGGCCGCGAGCACCAGGAGGGCCGCAACCTCGTTGAAGATCGAACCGGTGATCCATTCGGCCAGCATTCAGCTCCATCCTCCTCGCCCGGGGCCGCCAAGGGTCTTCGCCATGCATAGCATGCCGGCCGCCCATTGCCCTGACGATGGATAGGGGACTCCACGCTCTTTTGCCTCTCAGGATTCCCGAAGGGGCCGGCATCGTGTAGACCGGCTGGCCACACCGGGATCAGCCGGGTTTCGTCGGGAGAACGACCATGACCGTGACGCTCAAGGACATCGCCCTGCCCGAGTTCGGCCTGCCGGCCGAGCGGCCGGAGCTTTCGCCGGCGCTCCATGCCGAGCGGCTGGCCCGGTTGCAGGAGCGCATGCGGGCGGCCGGCCTTTCCGCCCTCGTCGTCTATTCCGACCGCGAGCACATGGCCAACATGGCGTACCTCCTCGATTTCGACCCGCGCTTCGAGGAGGCGCTGCTCGTCCTCGTCGAGGGACGGACCCCGACTGTCCTGACCGGACCCGAGAACGTCGGCCGCGCCGGGGTATCGAAGATCGGGGTCGACGTCGTCCTGTACCCGCCCTTCGGCCTTCTCGGCCAGGACCGGAGCACCACCCGACCGCTTGCCGACATCCTGCGCGAGGCGGGGCTCGGCGCCGGCACCATCGGTACCGCCGGCTGGAAGTACTACGGCCGCGAGGAGGCGGCGGAGCCGGAAGGCTGGATCGAGCTGCCGGCGTTCATCGTCGATACGCTCCGCACGATCGCCGGCCCCGGCGGCCGCGTGGTGAACGCCACGTCGCTGTTCATGGATCCCTCCGGCGGCCTCCGCTCGGTCAACGAGATCGACCAGATCGCCCAGTTCGAATACGCCAACTGCCAGTCCTCGGAGGCGGTCAAGCGGGTGCTCTTCGGCATCCGCCCCGGCATGACCGAGCAGGACGTGGTCAGCGACCTGATGCGGCCGAACGGCACCCCGCTCAACTGCCACATCATGTTCAACACCGGTCCCGACGCCCGCTTCGGCCTGAACAGCCCGCGCCAGCGCGCGATCGGCCTGGGCGAGTTCGTGACCATGGCCTACGGCACCTGGGGCACGCTGACCTGCCGCGGCGGCTGGCTCGCGAGCGATGCCGGCGACCTGCCCGAGCCCGTGCGCGACTATGCCGAGAAACTCGCCGGACCGTATTTCGCAACCGTCGCCACGTGGTACGACACCATCGGCATCGGCGTCGCCGGGGGGACGATCGATGCCGTCGTGAAGAAGGCGGCGGACGGACATTTCCGCCCCTTCCTCAATCCCGGTCACCTCATCCATTTCGACGAGTGGCTGAGCACGCCGATCTATCCGGGCAGCACCGAGACGCTCCGCTCCGGTCAGGCCGTCCAGTGCGACATCATCCCGGTGGGCCCCGAGGGCTATTTCAGCTCGAACATGGAGGAGGGCGTCGTGCTCCTGGATGCCGCCGGCCGTGATGCGCTCCGCGAGCGCCATCCCGGGGCATGGGGGCGGATCGAGGCGCGGCGCGCCTTCATGGCCGACCAGATCGGCATCCGCCTCAAGCCGGAGATCCTGCCGCTCAGCAACATCCCCACCTACCTGCCGCCCTTCATGCTGTCTCCGGGGCGGGTCTTCACCCGGGGCTGACCGCGCCGCCGACGCGCACGGCGGCCACGGCAGGCGGACGCCGCGGCGCCGGACCATTGACACGCTCCATATCTCCATTATTCTGGAGATATGGAGAAGATTGATGCGATAGCGAGCCTCGCAGCGCTCGCCCAGGATACGCGGCTCGACATCTTTCGGCTGCTGGTCCAGGCTGGCAGCGAGGGACGCGCCGTCGGGCATATCGGCGAGACGCTGGGCCTGCCGTCGGCCACCTTGTCGTTCCACCTGGGGCAGTTGAAGCACGCCGGGCTCGTGACCTTCCGCCGCGAGGGACGGTCGCTGATTTATGCCGCCAATTTCGCGGCCATGGACGGGCTGATCGCTTACCTGACGGAGAACTGCTGCGGCAGCGAGGCGAGCGACTGCGGGGTCGGGATCAGCGTCGCCTGTGCGTCGGCGAAGCGGCCGAGGTCGAAGGAGGCCGCGGGCGCATGAGCACGTTCTTTGGCGATGTGGTCATCTACCACAACCCGGCCTGCGGCACCTCGCGCAACACGCTCGCCATGATCCGCAATGCGGGGATCGAGCCCCACGTCGTCGAGTACCTCAAGACGCCACCGTCGCGCGCCTTGCTGATGCAACTCGTGGAACGAATGGGCGTGTCACTGCGCGCCATCCTGCGCGAGAAGGGGACGCCCTACGCCGAACTCGGGCTGGGGGAGGGCAGTGTCTCCGATGACGACCTCCTCGATGCGATCGCGGCCCATCCGATCCTCATCAACCGGCCCATCGTCGTCACGCCCAGGGGCGTGCGGCTGTGCCGGCCCTCCGAAACCGTCCTCGACCTCCTGCCGGCCCAACGGGGCGCCTTCACCAAGGAGGACGGCGAGGCGGTGACCGACGCCGACGGCAACCGGCTCGCCTGAGCCTGCAGGAACACCACCATGACCGAAGTCGCGCGGCCCGAGCGCCGGTTGCCCTTATTCGACCGTTGCCTGACCGATCACCGTCCCGGCGGCGGCCGCGGGTCGCATCTGAGGCGGCGGCCATGACGCGCCTCCGGAGCCTGCCCGACCCCGACCACCTGCCGGCGCTCGACCGACGCTTCATCCATGAGCACCCGGGCTTCGGCCTGGGGCCAGAGGACCACAAGCCCCGCATCCTGATGCTCTACGGGTCGCTGCGGCCGCGCTCCTACTCCCGGCTCGCCACCGAGGAGGCGGCGCGGCTGCTTCTCCTCTTCGGCGCCGAGGTGCGCATCTTCGACCCCTCCGACATGCCCTTCCCCGACCAGGTCGCGGGCAACGACCATCCCGCGATTCACGAACTGCGCGCGCATGCGATCTGGTCCGAGGGCATGGTCTGGTGCAGCCCCGAGCGGCACGGGCAGGTCACGGGCCTGATCAAGGCGCAGGTCGACAACCTGCCCCTCAACATGGGCGGTATTCGCCCCACGCAGGGCCGCACGCTTGCCGTGATGCAGGTGTCGGGCGGGTCGCAGAGCTTCAACGCGGTCAACACGCTCCGCCTCCTTGGCCGCTGGATGCGGATGTTCACGATCCCCAACCAGTCGAGCGTCGCCAAGGCCTACCAGGAGTTCGACGAGGCCGGCCGGATGAAGCCGTCGAGCTACTACGACCGCATCGTCGACGTGATGGAGGAACTGGTGCGCTTCACCATCCTCACGCGTCCCC
>JAEZEN010000016.1 GCA_023433185.1 Pseudomonadota bacterium
ACGAAGGAAACACGCGTGTCAGACCAGATAGACGCGGCGAAGACCGGAATCATCGCCGACAACAAGCTCCACGACTCCGACACGGGGTCGCCCGAGGTGCAGATCGCGCTGCTCACCGCACGCATCAACCACCTCAACGACCACCTGTCGAAGCACAAGAAGGACCACCACAGCAGGCGTGGCCTGTTGCAGCTCGTGGGGCGGCGCCGCCGCCTCCTCGACTACGTGCGGTCCAACGACGTCGAGCGCTATCGCGAGATCGTCGCCAAGAACGGTCTGCGCCGCTGAGGCCTGACACGCGACAGGAGCGGCCCCCACGGGCCGCTCCTGCTGCATGCAGCGCAGGTTGCGCTGATACGTGAGACCGCCCGCCTCCGGCCGATCCGGTGGCGGGCCTGACAACTACAAACCCCGGCAGTGTGCAGGTCAGCTGCCAGTCGCCGTCCTCCGCAGCGTGCGGTGGTTGCCGACTGGGAACTGGCCCCGCTGCCTGATCCGGCGGACGATCCGCCGGGAAGGAGAGCGACCCATGGTCGATCCCATCGCCGTGTCGGCACCCGTGTCGGGCACCGACACCACACTCAGCTTCGAGACCGGCAAGCTGGCCTTCCAGAGCCAGGGCGCCGTCGTCGTCCGCCTCGGCAAGACCGAGGTCCTGGTCACCGCCAACGGTGCCCGCAACATCCGTGAGGGCATCGACTTCTTCCCCCTCACGGTCGACGTCGAGGAGCGCATGTACGCCGCGGGCCGCATCCCCGGCAGCTTCTTCCGCCGTGAAGGCCGGCCCACCGATCTGGCGATCCTCACCTGTCGCCTGATCGACCGGCCGCTGCGTCCGAGCTTCGCCAAGGGCTACCGCAACGAGACCCAGGTCGTCGTGACGGTCATGGGTGTCGACGGCGAGAACCCGTACGACATCGCGGCCATCAACGGCGCTTCCGCCGCCCTGATGCTGTCCGGCCTGCCCTTCGAGGGGCCGATCGGTGCCGTGCGCATCGCCTGGACGTCCGAGGGCAAGTGGATCCCGCACCCCACCTACAGCCAGGGCGAGGACTCGACGTTCGAGCTCGTCGTGGCCGGGCGCCAGCTCGACGACGGCGACATCGCTATCATGATGGTCGAGGCCGGCGGCACGGAGCAGGCCTGGCAGCTCTACCAGGACGGCACGCCGTACGTGACCGAAGAGGTCATCGCCGGTGGTCTCGAGGCCGCCAAGACCTGGATCCGCGAGTCGATCGAGGCCCAGCGCGACCTCGTCGAGCAGGCCAAGGCGAAGGACATGATCCACTCGATCGAGTGGGAGCCGCAGGTCGACTACACCGACGAGATCTTCGCCCGCGTGGAGGCCGTCGGCACCGACAGCCTGACCACGGTGGCCGCCATCACGGCCAAGGCCGAGCGTGAGGCCGCCCAGGGCGAGGCCGCCAAGGCCATCATCGAGACGCTGCTGCCCGAGTTCCCCGAGCAGCAGCGCGAGATCAACAACGCCGCCAAGGCGCTGCTGAAGAACATCATCCGTCGCCGCATCGTCGAGGAGGGCGCCCGCATCGACGGTCGTGGCCCCGCCGACCTGCGGCCGCTGTCGGCCGAGGTCGGGCTCATCCCGGCCGCCCACGGCTCGGGCCTGTTCCAGCGCGGCGAGACCCAGGTGCTCAACGTCACCACGCTGGGCATGCCGAAGACCGATCAGATCCTCGACAACCTGGGCAACAAAGACCGCAAGCGGTACATGCACCACTACAACATGCCGCCGCACGCCAACGGCGAGACCGGCCGCGTGGGGAGCCCCAAGCGCCGCGAGATCGGTCACGGCCTGCTGGCCGAGCGGGCGTTGCTGCCCGTCGTGCCGAGCCAGGACGAGTTCCCGTACGTGCTGCGGCTGGTGTCCGAGGTGCTCGCCTCGAACGGCTCGACGTCGATGGCGTCGGTCTGCTCGTCGTCGATGTCGCTCATGGACGCCGGTGTGCCGATCAAGGCACCCGTCGCCGGCATCGCCATGGGCCTCGTGTTCGCCGAGGGCAAGTACACGTCCCTCACCGACATCCTCGGTGCGGAGGACGCCTTCGGCGACATGGACTTCAAGGTCGCCGGCACGTCCGACTTCGTCACCGCCCTGCAGCTCGACACCAAGATCGACGGCCTGCCGGCCGACGTCCTGGCCCAGGCGCTGCAGCAGGCCTACGAGGCCCGCGTCAAGATCCTCGAGGTCATGAACGAAGCCATCCCGGCGCCCCGCGACGAGGTCGGCGAGACCGCACCGAAGATCGTCAGCTTCGAGATCCCGATGGACAAGATCGGCGAGGTGATCGGGCCGAAGGGCAAGGTCATCAACGCGATCACCACCGAGACCGGCGCCGACGTCAGCGTCGACGACGACGGCATGGTCGGTCGGGTGTCGATCGGTTCGAGCGACAAGGGTGCGGTGGAAGAGGCCAAGCGCCAGATCCACCTCATCCTGAACCCGCCGACGGCCGAGGTCGGCCAGGTGTACCCGGGCCGCGTGGTGAACATCACCAAGTTCGGTGCGTTCGTCAACATCCTCCCGGGCCGGGACGGCCTGCTGCACATCAGCAAGATCGGTGGCGGCAAGCGCATCGACAAGGTCGAGGACGTGCTCGACCTCGGCGACGAGGTCGAGGTGCGGGTCGACGACGTCGATCCTGGCGGCAAGGTGTCGCTGAGCCTGGCCTCCTCGCCCCCGCCCGCCGAGGGCGAAAGCGACCGCGGCGGCGACCGCGGTGGCGATCGCGGCGACCGTCGCGACCGGGGCGGCCGCTCCGACCGCGGCAGCTCGTCGGCACCGGCCACCTCGGCCGCAGAGACGGTCAGCTTCGAGGACAGCTTCGACGACGAGCTCCGCGGCGACCTGGGCGACCTGGGTCCCGTCACCGCTGCCCCCAACGAGGGCCGCGGCGACCGGGGCG
>JAEZEN010000085.1 GCA_023433185.1 Pseudomonadota bacterium
GTCCGCGCCACCCCTCTCCGCATCAGGACCACGTGGGCGCGATGAGCGAGCCGCTGCTGCGCATGACCGGCATCACCAAGAGCTTCCCGGGCGTCATGGCGCTGGGAGGTGTGGTGCTCGCCGTCGCACCGGCTGAGATCCATGCCCTGCTCGGCGAGAACGGCGCCGGGAAATCGACCCTCCTCAAGATCCTCGCGGGCGCCCAGGCCCCCGATTCCGGCACGATCACTTTCGCCGGCGAGACCGTGACCTTCGCGTCGCCACATGCCGCACAGCTGAAAGGCATCGTGACGATCTACCAGGAATTCACCCTCGCCCCGAACATGACGATCTGCGAGAACGTCTTCATCGGCCGCGAGCCCGGCTCGAAGCTCTTCGTGAGCTGGAGGCGGATGGCCGAGGAGACCCGCGCCCTCACGCGGCGCCTCGGCCTCGACGCGGACCCGATGACGCTCGTCCGCGAGCTCTCGGTCGCCGAGCAGCAACTCGTCGAGATTGCCCGCGCGCTGTCGATGAAATCGCGCCTGATCGTCATGGACGAGCCGACCTCGGCGCTCTCCCAGTCGGAGGTCGGGAAGCTGTTCCGCATCATCCGCGATCTCAAGGCCGAGGGGATCAGCGTCATCTTCGTGACCCACCGGCTCGAGGAAGTGATCGAGATCTGCGACGGCTACACGGTGCTGCGCGACGGCAACTATGTCGGCAGCGGCCGGGTCGCGGACACCGATATCGACGGCATCATCCGCATGATGGTCGGCCGCGAGGTCAATGCGCTCTTCCACCACCGCGAGGATTCGACGGCCGGCGAGGTGGCGCTGTCCGTCGAGGGCATCTCGCGCCGCGGCTCGAGCAAGGATCCGAGCGCCACCGTGCTCGCCGATGTCTCGTTCTCCGTCCGCCGCGGCGAGATCCTCGGCATCGCCGGCCTGGTCGGCGCCGGGCGGACTGAGGTGGCACGCGCGATCTTCGGCGCCGATCCCTTCGATTCCGGTCGCGTCCTCATCGACGGCCGGCCGGTGCGGATCACCTCGCCGCAGGCGGCGATCCGCAACGGCATCGGCCTCGTCCCGGAGGACCGCAAGCAGCAGGCGCTGTTCCTCGCCCTCGCGATCCGCATGAACATGTCGATGGCCGCCCTCGACCGCATCTCGCGGTGGGGCATCTTCGTCAACGAGCGCGCCGAGAGCGCCCTCGTCGAGAAGTACCGGCAGGTCCTGTCGATACGCATGTCGGGGCCCGAGCAGATCGTCGCCAACCTCTCCGGCGGCAACCAGCAGAAGGTGGTTCTCGCCCGCTGGCTGGCGCTCCAGCCCAAGGTGCTGATCGTCGACGAGCCGACCCGCGGGATCGACATCGGCGCCAAGGTCGATGTCCACAACCTGCTCTTCGAGATGGCCCGCTCCGGCATCGCCGTGATCGCGATCTCGTCGGAACTGCCCGAAGTGCTCGCGGTGAGCGACCGGATCGTCACCATGCGCGAGGGCCGGGTGACGGGGGAGGTCGCGCGATCCGAGGCGACCCAGGAGAAACTGATGGCCATGATGACGCTGGCCAAGGCGGCGTGAGGGGGCGAGCAAGAGAATGACCGACCATGGTGCAGCCGGCGGCCGGAGCAATGTCGACGCCTTCGCGCTTTTCGCGCGCTTCGCGCCCCTGATCTTCCTCGTCGTCCTGATGGCGGTGTTCTGGGCGCTCAACCCGCGCTTCGTCCTGCCCCTCAACCTCTTCAACATCATGCTGCAGGTGTCGATCTACGGCCTGCTGGCGATCGGCATGACGTTCGTCATCCTCACCGCCGGCATCGACCTCTCGATCGGCTCTCTGCTCGCCATGTGCGGCCTCGTCGCCGCCGCGGTCTCCAAGGGCGGACTGTCCAACCGCTTCGCCGTCGGCGACGGCGCGGAGGCGATCAGCAATCCCTGGTACCTCGCCGCCCTCGCCGCGATCGCCGTCGGCATCGTTGCCGGCTTCATCCAGGGGTCGGCGATCACGCGGCTCCGGGTGCCGCCCTTCGTCGTCACTCTCGGCGGCATGTCGGTGTTCCGCGGCGCCGCCCTCCTCTTCGCCGGCGGCGGCCCGATCAGCGGCTTCGATTCCGACTATGTCTGGTGGGGCCAGGCCCGGATCGGCGGCCAGGTTCCCGTGCCGGTGATCATCTTCCTCGCCCTCGCCATCGTCGCCCATATCGTGCTCCGCTACACCCGCTACGGGCGCCAGGTCTATGCGGTGGGCGGCAATCCCGAGGCGGCGCGCCTCTCCGGCCTCAACGTCCGGGCGATCACCACCAGCGTCTACGTCATCATGGGCTTCTTCTGCGGCCTCGGGGCTTTCGTGCTGTCGGCGCGCCTCAACTCGGCCGAGGCGATCGCCGGCATGGGCTACGAGCTGACCGTCATCGCCTCCGTCGTCATCGGCGGGACCAGCCTCTTCGGCGGCACCGGCAGCATCTTCGGCACCGTCGTCGGCACGATCCTCATCGGGGTTCTGCTCAACGGCCTCCAGCTCAACAACGTTTCCTCCTACATCCAGCAGATCATCATCGGCCTGATCATCGTGCTGGCGGTCGCCTTCGACACCTTCGCCAAGTCGCGCCGGCGGGTCGGCTAGCATTGTACGGATGAGGTCCGTGCGCTATCTGAAGGGCTCCGAGCGATTGGAGAGACGACGATGGCGGCACGTACCGAGCCCCGGGACGACCGGATCGAGATCAGGACCACCCGGGAGGAGAAGCGCCTGCTGACGGCGGCCGCCGAGCATGAGCGGCTCGACCTGACCAGTTTCATCATGCGGACAGTGCTGCCCGCGGCCCGGCAGGTGGTGGAGAAGGCGGACCGAATCGTGCTCTCCGAGCGCGACACGAAGCGCGTCCTCGACCTGCTCGAGAACCCGCCGCCGCCGACGGATGCGCTGATGGATGCGGCGCGACGCTGGCTCAAGCGGCAATAGATGACGGCGTGGATCGAACAGCCGATCAGCCGCGATCATGATCGCGCCGGCTTCGATTGTGGCGTGCCGGCACTGAACATCTACCTCAGCCGCTATGCGCGCCAGAACCACGAAGGCGGTGGAGCGAGGACGTTCGTTGCCGTCTCTCCGGATGAGCCATCGCGGGTGCTGGGTTACTATACGATCAGCCCGAGTGACATCGCCTTCGCGGCCGTGCCCCACAGGATCGTTCGTCACTTGGGTCAGTATGACGTTCCGGTCTACCGGCTGGGGCGCATCGCCGTGAGCCTACCGCAGCAAGGTGGCGGCATCGGTACCGACCTTCTGTTCGCCGCCGGCACGCGGGCAATCGCCGTGGCCCGGCAGGTCGGCGGCATCGCGCTGGCGATCGACGCCAAGGACGAAGCGGCGGCACGATGGTACGAACGCTTCGGCGCGCTGCGTCTCCTGGATGACCCCAGCAAGCTTGTTCTGCCGCTCGACATCATCGAAGCCAGCATCCGGAAGGCCCGGGTATAGGCTCCGCCAACGCAAAGACCGGATTGGACCATGCCCGACATCATCTGTATCGGCGAGCCGCTTTTCGAGCTCAACCAGCCCCGCGGCGAGGACATCTTCCGGCAGGGCCACGGCGGCGACACCTCGAATTGCGCCATCGCCGCGGCCCGCCAGGGCGCCTCGGTGGCCTATGTCACCGCCGTCGGCGCCGATCAGTTCGGCGATTCCTTCCTCGATCTCTGGCGGCGCGAGGGCGTCGACACGAGCGCGGTCAAACGGAGCCCGGTCGCCCATACCGGCCTCTACTTCATCACCCACGGCGACGACGGCCATGTCTTCTCCTACATGCGCGCCGGGTCGGCGGCGAGCCGCGTGACCCCGGACGACATGCCGGAGGCGATGATAAGGGGCGCGCGGGCGATCCATGCGTCGGGCATCAGCCAGGCGATCTCCTCGAGCGCCGCCGACGCCGTCTTCACGGCAATGCGGATGGCCCGGGCGGCCGGGGTGCTGGTCTCCTACGACACCAATCTCCGCCTCCGCCTCTGGCCGCTCGACCGGGCACGGGCGGTGATCCATGCGGCCGTGTCGCTCGCCGACATCGTCCGCCCCGGCCTCGACGATGCCATGCACCTCACCGGCTTCACCGATCCGCACGAGATCGTCGGCTTCTACCTCGCCATGGGGGCGAAGGTCGTCGCCCTGACCCTCGGGGCCGACGGCGCCCTGGTCGCGACCCGCGAGAGGCGGGAGCGCCTGCCCCCGATCCCGGTCAAGCTGGTCGACGCGACCGGCGCCGGCGACATGTTCGACGGCGCCTTCCTTGCCGAATATCTCCGCACCGGCGACCCCTTCGCCGCTGGGCGCTATGCCAACGTCGCGGCGGCGCTATCGACCGAGGGCTACGGCGCGGTCGCGCCGATGCCGCGGCGGGAGGCGGTCGAGGCGGCAATTCGCGCCGGTCGCGGTGGCTGACGGCTCAGCCCGGCAACGGTTCCTGCGGCGGGTCCTTCCGCGCCTGACCCTCCCACGCGCGGAAATCCGGGTCGGACACCACCGCGTCCATGTAGGCGCGGCTCACCGGATCGACGGCGACGCCATAGGTCCGGAAGCGCGTGACGATGGGGGCGTACATGCCGTCGGCGATGGTGAAGTGGCCGAACAGCCACGGCCCGCCATTCGCCGCCCCCCATCGCTCGCGGGCCTCGCGCCACAGTGCGGTGACGCGGGCGATGTCGGCGCGGGCCTCGGGGTCGTCGATGTTCTTGGGTTTGACCTCGAGCAGCGCCATCGGCAGGTGCTCGCGGAGCGGCCGGAACCCGGAATGCATCTCCGCAGCGATCGAGCGGGCGAAGGCGCGGGCCACCGGATCGTCCGGCCAAAGGCGCTTCTCCGGGAACAGTTCGGCCAGGTACTCGCCGATCGCCAGCGAGTCCCAGATCTTGACGTCCTGCCCGTCGCGACGGTGGACCAGCATCGGCACCTTGCCCGAGGGCGAGACCTCGGTGAGCCGCTGCTTGTGCTCCGGCAGGCGGTAGCGGATCAGCGTCTCCTCGAAGGCGGCGCCGGTCTTCCGGAGCGGCAGCCAGGCACGGAGCGACCACGACGAGACTTCGCGGTAGCCGATGTAGATGTGGAGGTCGGTCATCGGGCTCAATGTCCTTCGAAGCTGACGAGGGTATGGACGGAGACGTCCTTGGCCGCGAGGCGGGCGGCGCCGCCCAGTTCGGGCAGGTCGATGACGAAGGCGGCGGCGACGATCTCGCCGCCCGAGCGGCGGATCAGCTCGATGGCCGCGTCGGCGGTGCCGCCGGTCGCGATGAGGTCGTCGACCAGGAGGACGCGCGCGCCGGCGTGGATCGCGTCGGCATGGATCTCGATCGTGTCGACGCCGTATTCGAGGCTGTAGTCCTGGCCGATCGTCTTCCAGGGCAGCTTGCCCTTCTTGCGGATCGGAACGAAACCGCGGCCGAGTTCGTGCGCCACGGCACCGCCGAGGATGAATCCGCGCGCCTCGATACCGGCGACGTAGTCGATGCCCGCGGTGAGAAACGGCAGCACCAGGCCGTCGACCGCGGCCCGCAGGCCCGCCGGGTCGGCGATGAGGGTGGTGATGTCGCGGAACTGGATCCCGGGCTTCGGATAGTCCGGAATCGTGCGGATCAGATCCCGCAGGTCGGTGCTGTCGGCAGCCATCGGCTCTCCCCTCGCCGGACGGAGGGTCGCGGCGGTGAAGCGTGTAGCAAGCCCCGGCGCCGCCGCCAACCGCCTCACGCCGCCGCGCGGCGGGCGCGCTTCCGCGGGGCCGACGGTGGCTTGGCCGGAGCCGGACTGTCGTCGCCGGGCAGGCGCTCGGCGAGGAAGATGGCGATGAAGCGCGTCGCCGGAAAGGCATCGCAGATGATCGCGACCATCGACGTCACCGGAATCGCCAGGATCGCGCCGGGCAGGCCCCAGAGCGCGGTCCAGAACGACAGCGAGACGATGATGACGAAGGGGCTGAGATTGAGCTGGCGCGAGAAGAGCTTCGGTTCGAGCGCGTTGTCGGAGAGGAGCTGGGCGGCGAGCAGCAGGCCGGTCAGGACGAGCGTCGCCGTGAGCGAGCCGAACTGGGCGAGCGAAAGCAGGATGGGAAACAGCACCGCCACCGTGCCGACGAAGGGAATGTAGTTGAAGAGCGCGATCATCACCGCAAAGAACAGCGCGAAATCGAGGCCCATGGCGAGCATGATGACGTAGGAGACCGCGCCGAGGATGGCGTTGACCAGCGTCTTCACCGCGAGATAGTCGCCGATCCGCTGGTTGATCTGTCCAAGCAGCCCGCTGATCCGCGCCGCCTGATCCCTGGGGAAGGCCACGGCGAGCTTCCGCGCGATGCTGCCCTGCTCGGCGATGAGGAAGATGGCGTAGACCACGACGAGGAATATGCCGCTGCCGAGGCTCGTGACCGAGCCGAGCAGCCCGAGCACCACGTCCTTGAGGTCGATCTCCGGAAACACGGTGTCGCGCACCTGGTCCCAGGTGGGCAACGCCGCCATGCCGAGCAGGTCGGCGACGTTCTGGGCGAAGCCAGCGAGGTTCTCGCGGTATTGCGGCGCTGCCGCCATCAGCTGGTCGACCGTCGTCGAGATGACGGCGCCGAACCCGACCAGGCAGAGGATGAAAGCAGCCAGCACGAGCAGCCGCCGCACCATCGACGGCAGCAGCCCGAGGAGCGGCAGCCGGCCCATGGCGTCGGCGGCCTGGCTGAGCACGTAGACCGAGATGATCGCGGTGAAGATCGGCAGGATGAGCCCCTGCCCGACGATCAGCACCCAGACCACCAGGAAGGCGAGGATCGCCGCGAGCACGAAGGTAGCGAAGCGGGCCTGGTCGGCGTTCATCGCCACCCGCCCCAAGCGCGTTCGCCCGTCCGGACGTTCCCGTTCATCTGTAAAGCCCCAGCCGCCGTACCCGCGTGCCGCGACGACACTACTCCATTCCGTCGCCGCGCCGAAGCACCCGCCCGGCCACCGCGTCGAGCTTGGCCACAAGGGCGGGATCGCGCGCCTCCGGCGCCGTCATCACGGCGCCGTCGAGGGCGCGGTCGGAGAAGGGGCAGGGCTCGTGTTCGGCCGGGAAATCACGCGCGAGACGCGCGATCAGGCGCTCGACGCGGTTGCGGTTCGCCGCGAGGACGCGAAGGACCGAGGCGACGTCGACGGCATCGTGGCCGGGATGCCAGGAATCGTAGTCGGTGACCATGGCGAGGGTGGCGTAGGCGATCTCGGCCTCGCGGGCGAGCTTGGCCTCGGGCATCGTCGTCATGCCGACGAGGTCGGCCCCCCACGCGCGGAACAGGTGCGACTCCGCCTCGGTGGAAAAGGCGGGCCCCTCGATGACCACCAACGTCCCGCCGCGGACGCAGCCGATGCCCTCCGCGTCGGCGGCGGCGGCGATGCGGTCGCCGAGCCGGGGACTCACCGGCCGCGCCATCGGGACGTGGGCGACGAAGCCCCTGCCGAAGAAGCTCCGCGGGCGCGCGACGGTGCGGTCGACATACTGGTCGACGAGGACGAAGGTGCCGGGCGGCAGCGCCTCGCGCAGCGAGCCCACCGCGCTCACCGAAACGAGGTCGGTGACGCCGATCCGCTTCAGGGCGTCGATATTGGCGCGATAGTTGATGTCGCCCGGGGCGAAGCGATGGCCGCGCCCATGACGGGGCAGGAAGGCGACGCGGGTGTCGCCGATGCGGCCGGTTCGTATGGCATCGGAGGGCTCGCCCCAGGGGCTCGCGACCCGCTCCTCGCGGAGATCCTCCACCCCGGCAATGTCATAGACCCCGGAGCCGCCGATGATGCCGAGAAACGCGCGCGTCATTTTCACTCCCGATCCGGCCCAATGAGCATGATGGCCGCCCTTCCGGCACGGGCCATGCTATATCGCGGGAGCGGCCGAGGCGACGGCCGAGGACCTGAGCGGAAGGCGATGATCGAAAGAGCACGACGGAACATCATTACGGGTGCCGTGACCCTCGTCCCCGTCGTGGTCACAATCTGGATCACCTCCCTGGTGATCAACCTCCTGATCTCCTTCGGCCGGCCGATAGTTCGCGCCACAGCGGCGTGGATCCGCCCCTATTCGCCGGAAACGGCGGACTTCCTGCTGTCGGACTGGTTCCTGCCGGTGCTGGCGCTCATCATCATCCTCGTCGGGCTCTATCTGCTCGGCGCGCTGGCGAGCATCGTCCTCGGGCGGCGGATCATCGCGCTGTTCGACCGCATCATGGAGCGGATTCCCGGTATCCGCCTCTTCTACGGGGCAGCGCGGCGGCTGATCGAGGCGCTGCAGGCGCCGATGCCCGGCGGGCAGCGCGTGGTGCTGATCAAGTTCCCGACGCCCGAGATGCGCGCTGTCGGCTTCGTCACGCGCACCTTCACCACCGTCGACGGCAAGGAACAGGTCGCCGCCGTCTACGTGCCCACGACGCCGAACCCCACGTCGGGCTTCATCGAGATCGTGCCGGTGCGTGACCTGCTCTTCCTCGAATGGACCGCCGACGAAGCGATGCAGTTCATCGTCACCGGCGGCGCCGCGACGCCGAGCCGGATTCACTACGACAAGGATCTGCCGGCCTTCGTCCCCGACGCCACCGGGAGGAGCACGGAGACGGCGACCAAGCGCCGTCCGGCGGGCGACAGGACCGGCGCGGCCTGATCGGGCGAAGGAAAGCGGGCGGGCCGCCCCCCAATGGGCGGGGGTGGCAGACCCCGGGGCCTGCCGCCCGACGCGTCTCAGTGGGCGACGGCTGCCCAGACCCGGCGCTTGGTGAGGTACATCAGCGTCGCGAAGACCAGCAGGAAGACCATGACCGAGAAGCCCAGCCGCTTGCGGGCGAC
Source organism: Pseudomonadota bacterium (assembly GCA_023433185.1). The sequence goes on from JAEZEN010000085.1 coordinate 8,823, forward strand.
GAGATGGGGCTCCGCCGCCCACATCAGGAACGCCGACACGTCCTTCGAGTACTGGTCGACGGTCTCCGGCGAGCCGTCGGAATAGGTGACGACGCCCTCCGCCAGCGGCGGCGGCATGGCAAGCGCTGCCCCGCCAAGGAAGTAGGGGTTGTAGTAGACGCCCGGCGGAATCTCCATGCCATGGGGCGGCTCCTCGCCGTAGCCGGTGAGGAGGGCGTGCATGTAGTCGGCCCCCGCCTCCTGGTACTGCGTGAAGAAGTCGAGCACGGTGTAGAGCGCCCCGCGCGGGGCCGCGCGCGCCTTGGTCATCAGCGACAGATCCGGCGGCACGGCTCCGCCGTTCGCCACCGCGGCGGCCTGGTCGTTCGGGAACGGCGGCGGAAAGCGGTCCGACGGCCGGCCGGGCCGCTCGAACATCTCGCCGTCGGTGTTCGGCCCGTCCTGGATCTGGTACTCGGCGGCCAGCGCCGAGACCTGCGCCGCCGAGAAGCCCGGCCCGTCGGGATCCGCCAGGGTGCGGAAGGCGACGTAGTCCAGGCCGTGGCAGGACGCGCAGACCTCGCGATAGACCTGAAAGCCGCGCTGGAGCTGGCCGCGGTCATAGGTGCCGAAGACGCCGGCGAACGACCACGACATCTGCTCGGGCTTCTTGAGCGGATAATGGACGGTGTCGTGGCTTTCCTCGGCCACCTCCTCGATCACCTCGCCCTGGGCGACGGCGTCGACCTCGTCCTGGGCGAGCGCACCGGGGTTCGAGCCGAGGCCGAAGACCATCGCGGCAAGGCCGGCAAGAAGCATGGGGCGCATGCGGCGGCTCACGGGCTCTTCCTTCCGATCGAGGCTCACGATGCGCCTCCTGCGGCGGGCGCGCGGGCATGGCCATCCTTGGCGAGCACCGCCTCCGTGATGCTCGCCGGTCGCGGCTTCGGCCTTTCGATGAGGCCGAGCACCGGCAGGATGACCAGGAAGTGCAGGAAGTAGTAGGCCGTCAGGATCTGCGAGGCGATGACGTAGCCGCCTTCGGCCGGCTGCGAGCCGAGATAGCCGAGGCCGAGGCAGACGAGCACGAAGATCCAGAAGAACTGGCGGTAGATCGGCCGGTAGACCGCCGAACGCACCCGCGAGGTGTCGAGCCACGGCAGGAAGAACATCACCACGATCGCGGCGACCAGCGCGATGACGCCGAAGAGCTTGTCGGGGATGGCGCGAAGGATCGCGTAGAACGGCAGGAAGTACCATTCCGGGACGATGTGCGCCGGCGTGATCAGCGGATCGGCCGGGATGTAGTTGTCCGGATGGCCGAGATAGTTCGGCAGGTAGAACACGAGCCAGGCGAAGAGGATGAAGAACACCACCACGCCGAAGGCGTCCTTGACGGTCGCGTAGGGCGTGAAGGGGACCGTGTCCTCCTTCGACTTGATGTCGATGCCGAGCGGGTTGTTCTGCCCCGAGACGTGGAGCGCCCAGACGTGGAGCGCGACCACGCCGGCGATCACGAAGGGCAGCAGGTAATGCAGCGAGTAGAAGCGGTTGAGCGTCGCGGTATCGACCGCGAAGCCGCCCCACAGCCACTGCGTGACCGCCTCGCCGACGAGCGGGATCGCCGAGAACAGGTTGGTGATCACGGTCGCCGCCCAGAACGACATCTGCCCCCACGGCAGGACGTAGCCCATGAAGGCGGTGGCGATCATCAGGAACAGGATCAGCACGCCGAGGATCCACAGGACCTCGCGCGGCTCCTTGTAGGAGCCGTAATACATGCCGCGGAAGAGGTGGATATAGACGGCGAAGAAGAACAGCGAGGCGCCGTTGGCGTGGATATAGCGCAGCAGCCAGCCGAAATTGACGTCGCGCATGATCGACTCGACCGAGCTGAACGCCAGCGTCCCATGCGGGACGTAGTGCATGGCGAGCACGATGCCGGTGATGATCTGCGCCACCAGCATGAACGACAGGATGGCGCCGAACGTCCACCAGTAGTTCAGGTTGCGCGGCGTCGGATAGGCGATGAAGGAGGAGTGCACCAGCCCGATGATGGGAAGGCGACGCTCAAGCCAGCGGGCGCCCCCGCTCGTCGGCTGATAGGTCGAATGGCCGTCCATGGAATGTTGCCCCGCTCAGCCGATCTTCAGACGCGTGTCCGTGACGAAGGAATAGACCGGGATGTGAAGGTTCTCCGGCGCCGGTCCCTGCCGGATGCGGCCCGCGGTATCGTAGACCGAGCCGTGGCACGGGCAGAAATAGCCGCCATAGGAGCCCTGCTGGCCGAGCGGCACGCAGCCGAGATGGGTGCAGATGCCGATCTGGACGAGCCAGGCCTCGCGGCCGGCGTCGCCGCGATTCTCGTCGGTCGCCGGCGCATCGGCGGCGAGATTGGCATTGCGCGCCAGCCGGTCGGGAAGCTGCGAAACCGGAACTTCCCTCGCGGACCGGATCTCCTGCTCGGTGCGATTGCGGATGAACACCGGCTTGCCGCGCCACATCACGGTAAGCGACATCCCGGGCTCGAGCGCCGAAACGTCGACCTCGATGCTGGCGAGCGCGAGCGCCGCGGCATCGGGGTTCATCTGGTCGATCAGCGGCCATGCGACGGCAGCGGCGCCAACGGCGGCCATGGCCCCGGTGGCGATGTAGAGGAAGTCGCGCCGTGTCGGCTGCGCCTTGTCCTCGACGTCAAAACTGCTTGCCAAGTTCGCTCCCCTGTCAGCAGGTGCAAGGCTCATCGGCGGGGGGTTCCCGTAGGATTCCCCAGCGACCGCGCCTGTTTAGCCAGCGTGATCGGAATTTGTCCAGACCATGAAGCCGGTTTGCGCACATTGTCGCGGGCCGCGGTCGGCCCGGTCATTCGTCGCGCCAGCGCCGGAGCCCGAGAATGCGCTCGCCAAGCGGCGTGAGCCGCGCCACCTCGGCATGGTGCTTCTCCCATTCCCGCGGGTCGCCCGGCCAGCCGCCCTTGGGGGTGCCGCGCTCGCGCCACAGGCGGATTCGCTCCTGCCGCTCCGCCTCGTCGTCCTCGCGGGCCGGCGCCATGGAGATGTACAGCGCCATCCGCACCCGGTTGCCCGAGTGGTTCGGCCGCACCCCATGGGCGAGGAGGCTGTTGAAGATGAGCAGGTCGCCCGGCTCCAACCCGACATGGACGATCTCGAGCCCCGTCGTGTCGGGCATCATCGGGTTGCGGTCCGCGGGCTGGGTCTTCACCCATGCCTCGAAATCGCGGAACAGCGCGGGGACGCACTGGAAGCCGCCGATCGCCTCGTCCTGCCGGACGAGGCTCAGCACGCCCTGGACGCCGACCGGGAGCGGACGCAGCGTGGTGTCGACGTCCCAGTGGATGAAGCCGCGGGGATCCCCGGGAACCTTCTTCGGCGGATTGAGGTTGGCACGGTCAATGCCGACCCAGAGATCCTCCCGATCCCAGATGTCGACGAAGGCGTCGTAGACGCGTCGTTCCTGCCGGTTGTCCCAGAGATACTGGTGGCTGTAGATCTCGACCATGCCGGTATCGTTGAGCTCGGCCCGGCCATGGGCGCGGCGCTGCGGCGCGTACCAGGTCTCCGGATCGTCCGGATCCTTCTCCTCGAAGCGCCAGAGGAGATCGACCAGACGCTCGACATTGTCCATCGGCACCGCACCGCGAACGATGACGTAGCCGTTGGTCGTCCAGTGTGCCCAGTCATCCTCGCTGAGGACACGAAGCGGCAGGCGCTTGCGGATGTCCCTGAGCTGGACTGCGCCGGGCTCGGCGCCGGGATGGCCCCTGAATTCGTCGCCGCGCGGCTGATGCATGTCGCCTCCCTTCCGGCTCGTCCGGGCCCGAAGGGAAGCGTATCACCGCGCCGCCGCGCGGGACACCATGCCGTTTCAGTCGCCGAGCAGCCCCGGCAGGTCCTCGAGGAGGCCATCGCGGATGATGAAGCTCACCGGGCCGTCGACCGGCCCCGCGGCGACCATCATCCGCGCGAACACCACCCGTCGGCCGTCCCTCTCGGCCCAGCCGACGAACCAGCCGAGCGGGCGCGCCTCGCCGTTCGCACCCGGGGCGTCGGGAAGCCGGCCGGCTCCGGTCTTGCCCTGGACCGTCCAGTCGCCCGCGGCGAAGACCGGGAGGATCTCGCCGGTGAGGTTCGCCGCCTCGGCCGAAACCGGCAGTTCGTGCGCCAGCAGCCGCTGCAGGAACGTCACCTGCTCGTCCGGCGAAATCCGGAGGGAGGACATCAGCCACGCCCGCGTCAGGCCACCCGAGACGTCGGCGTTGCCATAGTCGAAACCGGCGACGTAGCGGGCGAAGGCCTCCTCGCCGAGCAGCGTGGCAAGATGCTGCGAGAACCAGACGATCGAGTTCGCCTCCCAGCTCGTCGGATCGACCTCGGGGAACGCCATCTCCCGCTCCGAAGGATCGTACTCGGGCATGATCGCCCAGACCGGATCGTGGGCGCCCTCGAGGATGCCGGCGTCGAAGCCCATGACCGCGAGCGGCACCTTGAACGTCGACATCGGGGCGAAGCGCTCGCCGCAGGCCCCCTCGCGGACCAGGACCTCGCCGCTCGCCTGGTCGGCGATGACGGTGCAGGCAACGAGGGCCTTCGGCCTCTCGGCGGCAGAGGCGGCACCGCAGAAGAGGCAGGCGGCGACAAGGGCAAGTCTCAAGGGGGACATCGGGAAGCCTCTCGGAATGTGGGACGGCGTCGGGGCAGCCGTATCGGCCGCCCAGCATCGGCCCCGGACCTTTCGACTTTGGCGGCCGGGGCGGCGGGCCGGGCGATATCCCCAGCTTTTCACGCCTCCCCAGCCGTCGCCAGCCGCGATTCTCGGGGGTCAGGCCCCCACCGCCTGCAACAGCCCCTCGTCGAGGAAGCCGCCGGACTGGCGGCTCCACAGCTGCGCGTAGAGGCCGCCGCGCTGGAGCAGTTCGTCATGCGTTCCGACCTCGGCGATCCGGCCGTGGTCGAGCACGACCAGCCGGTCCATGGCCGCGATCGTCGACAGCCGGTGCGCGATGGCGATGACGGTCTTGCCCTCCATCAGCCGGTAGAGCGAGCCCTGGATGGCCGCCTCGACCTCGGAATCGAGGGCGCTGGTCGCCTCGTCGAGGATGAGGATCGGCGCGTCCTTCAGCAGGCCGCGGGCGATGGCGATGCGCTGCCGCTGGCCGCCGGAGAGCTTCACGCCGCGCTCGCCGACATGGGCATCGTAGCCGGTGCGGCCCTTGGCGTCGGCGAGGGTCCGGATGAAGTCGTCCGCCTCGGCCTGGCGCGCGGCGGCGACGATCTCGGCATCGGTGGCATCGGGCCGGCCATAGGCGATGTTGTCGCGCACCGAGCGGTGGAGGAGCGAGGTGTCCTGCGTCACCATGCCGATGGCCCCGCGCAGCGACTCCTGCGTCACGGCCGCGATGTCCTGTCCGTCGATCAGGATGCGCCCGCCCTCCAGGTCGTAGAAGCGGAGCAGCAGGTTGACCAGGGTCGACTTGCCGGCGCCCGAGCGACCGACGAGCCCGACCTTCTCGCCCGGGGCGATGGCAAGCGAGAAGTCCTCGATCACCCTCTGCTGCCGCCCGTAGTGGAAGCGGGCATGATCGAAGACGATCTCGCCGCGCGGCACGGCGAGGGGTCGGGCCGCCGGCGTATCGGTGACGACGACGGGCTGGGACAGCGTCGTCATGCCGTCCTGAACCGTGCCGACGTTCTCGAAGAGGTTGGCGGTCTCCCACAGGATCCACTGCGACATCGCCCGGATCCGCATGACGAGGCCGATGGCCACCGCGATCGCGCCGAGCGAGATCGTGTCCTGCATCCAGCCATGGATCGCCACGCCGGCGACGGCGGCGAGGAGCAGCGAGTTGACGACATGGAGGGAGACGTTGAGTGCCGTCACCAGACGCATCTGGCCGTGCACGGTCGTCATGAACTCGTCCATCGCGTCGCGGGCATAGTGCTGCTCGCGGGCGGTGTGGGCGAAGAGCTTGATCGTCTGGATGTTGGTGTAGCTGGCGACGACGCGGCCGGTCATGAGGGCGCGCGCGTCGGCCTGGTTCATCGAGATCTTCTGGAGGCGCGGGATGTAGTGGACGAGGATGCCGATATAGGCGGCGAGCCACAGGACCAGCGGCAGTGTCAGCCACAGGTCGGCCCGGCCGACCAAGTAGAGCGTGCCGACGAAGTAGACGACGACATAGACGAAGACCTCGAGCACCTTCGTCACCACCTCGCGCACCGCGAGCGCCGTCTGCATCACCTTCTGCGACACGCGGCCGGCGAATTCGTTGTGGAAGAACTCGAGACTCTGGCCGAGGATGTAGCGATGCGCCTTCCAGCGGACGAGCATCGGGAAGTTGCCGTAGACCGCCTGGAACATGAAGAGGTTCTGGAAGAGCGCGACGATCGGAAAGCCGACGACCACCACGAGCCCCATGAGGACCAGCTCCCGGCCGTGATCGGCCACGAAGGTGGCGCGGTCCGCCGCCGCCAGCCAGTCGACGAGATCGCCGACGAAGGCGAAGAACACGACCTCGATCACCGACATCAGCGCGGTGAGCACCGCGGTGACGGCGAGCGGCACCGCAAACGGACGCGTGTAGTGCCAGCAGAAGGCGAGGAAGCCTTTCGGCGGCATAGCCGGATCGTCCGCGGGATACGGGTCGACCAGGCGTTCAAAACGGGCGTACACGGCAGTCACTCCCAGAAGGTTCAGAGCGGGCCTTTCGGCGACCCCCCCCGGGCGCCCGCCCGGGGCGGG
>JAEZEN010000109.1 GCA_023433185.1 Pseudomonadota bacterium
CCGGGGTGACGGTGTTCGTCTCGATCAAGACCGACCAGCACAATCTGGACTGGCTCGAGCGCTTTCATGCCGCCGTCGTCGATCTCGAGGAGGTCGTCGAGTTCTATCGCATGTCGGGCGAGGTCGACTATCTCATGCGGGTCGTGGTGCCCGACATCGCCGCCTACGACGCCTTCTACAAGAAGCTCATTGCCCGGATCGACATCACCAAGGTCTCCTCCGCCTTTGCCATGGAGCAGATCAAGTACACGACCGCCCTGCCGCTGAACTACATCGTCCTCGACAAGGAAAAGGCGACGGGCGGCTGAGCCGCCTCAGAGCGAGGCGAGGAAGGCGAGCAACGCCGCACGCTCGTCCGCGGGCGCGGTGCGGAACGCCTCACGTGCCGCCTCGCCCTCGCCGCCATGCCACAGGATCGCCTCCGCGAAGCCGCGTGCCCGGCCGTCGTGGAGCAGGCGTTGGTGGCCGTTGACGACGGGCAGCAGCCCCAGCCCCCAGAGCGGCGGCGTCCGCCATTCCCGCCCCGATGCACCATGGTCGGGCCGGCCGTCGGCAAGGTCTTCCCCCATGTCGTGGAGGAGGAGGTCGGTGAAGGGGTGGAACACCTGGTCGCGCAGTTCGGGCAGCGGCGCGGTTCCGTCGGTCGCAAGCGTCGGGCGATGGCAGGCGCCGCATCCGAAGCGCGTGAAGGCCGCGAAGCCTGCCGCGACGTCCGGCGCGTCGCGGTTCCGTTGCGCCGGCACGGCGACGAGCCGCATGGCGGTCACGATCCGCTCGAGGAGCGCATCGCCGATCTCGGGTCCCGACTCCGCGGGCGCATCGCGGCATGCCGCCTGGACGGGCGGGCAGTTCTGGTCGGGGAAGAGCGAGGTCGTTAGCCCCATGTCGCCAATCGCCGCCTGCGCCGCCTGGACGCGGAGATCGGCGACGTTGGCCTTCCAGCCGAACCGCCCGACGGTCCCCGTGTCGTCGAGGCGGCTGAGGCGCCCGGAAATGCCGTCGTCATCGGCGTCGTCGGGATCGGCCATGGCCTCGAGCGCTGCCACCGGAACCGACTCGAGGAGGCCGAGCCCGATCACGGCCGGTGCCACCCTGAGGCTGGTCATCGCACCGTCGAGCGGACCGAAGGCGAGGTCCTCGAAGCGCAGTCGCGGCCGGAGCAGCGTGTAGGGCGTGCCGTCGCCGTAGCGCCCGTCGATGATGTCGTGGGCCACCATCGCCCGTCCCTCCGCGGCAACGCCGGGGATCGCCTGGTCGTTGAGCTGATCGCCATAGGCCGGATGGGGAACCGCACGATCGCCGTCGGTCACGGAGAGGCGGACGAGCGCCGACTCGATCGCCTGGTCGGGCCCATCGGGCATGCGGCCCCGGCCGTTCGCCGCATGGCACGCGCTGCACCGGGCCTGGTTGTAGGTCGGCCCGAGGCCGTCGAAGAGGCCCACGGGATCCGGGAACGGGACCCACTCTACCATGAACAGGCGGGCGCCCAGGACGAAGTCGCGGCGTCGTTCCGGCGGGGCATTCGCGGCAATGTGGGAGAAGGCGCCGGGGCCGTCATCGGCGACGGTTGTGCCGCCCCCCAGAGGCCCGAGCGCGGGCTCACCGCCGGCCACGGGCGAGGCGGCGGCGAGGATCGTTGCGAGGCCAAGCCGGAGCACGAGAGGCGCCATGCCCGCTATTCATACCGATGTCGGCGGCGTGCGGAAACGACGGCGCGATCTCTCGGTGAGCAGCCTGATTGAAGTTATTCGAAAGTATAGTTTGTAGTTGGTCTATGATACGAAGCTTGACGCTGACCGCGGCGATTAATATCGCTTTATGCGCCAGGCGCGCTTTCGGCGGATGTTCTTGTCCGTCGAAAGTAGAAATGTTCCAGAATGCGCAAGCCCTGCGGAGGGGTCGATCGGCTGACGCGGAAAATGCGGGAGACATCATGATGGGCTTCACCGGGATCGCGCGGCGGCGCGGGGGCACGTTCGCGACGACGGCGCTGCTCGCGGCGCTCGGGGCAGGCGGCATGGCGGCGGCTGCCGACAGGGCCGCCGTGATCGCGACCTATGCCGATATCGCCCATGCGGGCTACGAGGACGCGCTGCGGACGGCCGAGGGCCTCGATGCCGCCATCGACGCCCTGATCGCCAAGCCGAGCGCGGCGACGCTTCAGGCCGCGCGCGCTGCCTGGGTCGCCGCCCGTGCGCCCTACCAGCAGACGGAGGTCTACCGCTTCGGCAATGCCATCGTCGACGACTGGGAGGGGCGGGTGAATGCCTGGCCGCTCGACGAGGGCCTGATCGACTATGTCGACGCCGGCTACGGGACGGAGTCCGACACCAATGCGCTCTACGTCGTCAACGTCATCGCCAATCCGGTACTGACCATCGGCGGCCAGGAGGTCGACGCGACCGAGATCACGCCGGCGCTGCTCCAGGACACGCTCCAGGAGGCGGAGGACAACGAGGCGAACGTCGCCACCGGCTACCATGCCATCGAGTTCCTGCTCTGGGGGCAGGACCTCAACGGTACCGGTCCCGGCGCCGGCATGCGCCCGGCGACCGACTTCGATGTCGCCAATTGCACGGGCGGGAATTGCGACCGCCGCGCCGCCTATCTCAAGGCCGCCTCGACGCTGCTCGTCTCCGATCTCGAGGAGATGGTCGCCAACTGGACCGCGGATGGCGCCGCGCGGCAGGAG
>JAEZEN010000141.1 GCA_023433185.1 Pseudomonadota bacterium
CGCCTCGGGGGAGGGCATCTACTACGCCATGGAGAGCGGGCGGCTGGCGGCGGAGGCGGTCTCGGCCCGGCTCGCGACCGGCGACGCCCGGGCGCTCGGCGAGGCCCGCCGGCAGTTCATGCGCGACCATGGCAGGGTGTTCTGGATCCTCGGCATGATGCAGCGGTTCTGGTACCGGAGCGACAGCCGCCGCGAGCGCTTCGTCACCATGTGCCGCGACCCCGACGTGCAGCGGCTGACCTGGGAGGCGTACACCCAGAAGGCGCTGGTGCGGACCAGCCCCCTGGCCCATGCGCGGATCTTCTTCAAGGACATGGCCCACCTGCTCGGCGTCGTGCGGCCCTGAGCACGGCCTTGGAAGCGCTCTTCGCGTCCGGCCGCATCGTCACGCTGATCCTCGTCGCGGTGGCGATCGAGGCCGCGGTTCTGCTCTGGCTGCTGCGCCATGCCGGCCGGCTGGCCTTCGGGGTCGCGGCGAACCTCGCGGCGGGCGCCTGCCTGCTGCTCGCCGTGCGCTCGGCCCTTGTCGGCGCGCCGTGGCAGGCGACGGCGCTGTGGATCGCGCTGTCGCTGCCCGCCCACGTCCTCGACCTCTGGCTCCGCCTCAGGCGCCCTTGAGGTGGCGGATCGGCCGGGCCGGGGCGAGCGCCTCGGCGGCCGCGACGATGCCCTGCGCGTCGATGCCGAAGTGCCGGTAGAGGTCGGCGATGGTGCCGGTCTGGCCGAAATGCTCGACCCCCAGCGAGCGGGTGCGATGGCCGGCCACCGCGCCGAGCCAGCCGAGCGTCGCCGGGTGGCCGTCGATCACGGTGACGAGGCCGCAGTGCCGCGGCAGGCCGGCGAACAGGCGCTCGATGTGGCTGCGGGCGTGCGGCAGGCCGCGCTCGCGGGCCCGCGCCGCCGCCGTCCAGCCGGCATTGAGCCGGTCGGCGGAGGTGACGGCAAGCAGCCCCACGTCGCGGCGGTCCTCGGCCATCAGGCCGACGGCCTCGATCGCCTCGGGCGCCACGGTCCCGGTATAGGCCACCACCGTCTCCGCGTTCGGGCCGGGCTTCCGCATCCAGTAGGCGCCGTCGAGGATGTCCCGCTCGAGGTCCGCGGTCATGTCGCGCTTGATCTGCTCGACCGGCCGCGTCGAGAGGCGGAGATAGACCGAGCCGCCCGTCTCGTCGCGGAGCCCCGTCCGCTCCGAGGGTTCGCCCTCGCCGCCGCGCTGCATGTAGTCGAAGGCGAAGCGCATGATCACGGCGAGCTCGTCGACATAGGCCGGCTCGAAGGCGGCGAGGCCGTCCTGCGCCATGCCGATCAGCGGCGAAGAGATCGACTGGTGGGCGCCGCCCTCGGGCGCGAGCGTCACGCCCGAGGGGGTCGCGACCAGGAGGAACCGGGCGTCCTGATAGCAGGCATAGTTGAGCGCATCGAGGCCGCGCTGGATGAAGGGGTCGTAGAGGGTGCCGACCGGCAGCAGCCGCCGGCCGAAGAGCGAATGCGACAAGCCGAGCGCCGAGAGCAGGATGAAGAGGTTCATCTCGGCGATGCCGAGTTCGATGTGCTGGCCCTTCGGCCCGAAGTCCCACTTCTGGGTCGAGGCGATCCGCTCCTCGCGGAAGGTGTCGGCCATCGATTCCCGGGCGAACAGGCCGCGGCGGTTGACGAAGGGCCCGAGATTGGTCGAGACGGTGACGTCGGGCGAGGTGGTGACGATCGCATCGGCGAACGGCCCGCCGCCGCGGGCGATCTCGTCGAGGATCTTGCCGAAGCCGAACTGCGTCGAGGTCACCGCCGGCACGTCGGCGGCGAGGCGCTCCGGCACCGGGATCGCGTCGGCGTGGAGCCGTCGGGTGCCGGCACGGTTGAACGGCACCTCGGCGAGGAAGCGCTCGAAGTCCTTCGCCGGCAGCGACAGGCCCTCAAAGCGGTCCCATTCGTGCCCCGGGCGAATGCCCATTTCGGTGCGGAACGCGTCCATCTGCGCCGTGGTCATCAGGCCGGCATGGTTGTCCTTGTGGCCGGCGAGCGGCAGGCCGTGGCCCTTGATCGTGTAGGCGATGAAGCAGGTCGGGCGGTCGTGCCGTGCGGCCTCCTCGAACGCCTCCAGGAGCGAGGGCAGGTCGTGGCCGCCGAGATTGGTCATCAGCGCCGCAAGCTCGGCGTCGGTGCGCCGGTCGATCAGCGCCGAGACCGGCCCCTGGTCGCCGATCGCGTCGTGGAGGCGCTTCCGCCACGCCGCCCCGCCCTGGAAGGTGAGGGCCGAATAGAGCTGGTTGGGGCACTCGTCGATGAACTTGCGCAGCGCGTCGCCGCCGGGCTCGCGGAAGGCGGCCTCCTGCAGCGCGCCGTACTTGAGGATGACCACGTCCCAGCCGAAGTTGCGGAACGTCGCCTCGAAGCGCGACCACAGGCCCTCGCGGATGACCGAGTCGAGGCTCTGGCGGTTGTAGTCGACCACCCACCAGGTGTTGCGGACGCCGTGCTTCCAGCCCTCGAGCAGCGCCTCGAAGATGTTGCCTTCGTCCATCTCGGCGTCGCCGACCAGCGCCACCATGCGGCCCTCCGCATGGCCGCTGCCCCAGCCATGGGCGCGCACGTAGTCCTGGACGAGCGAGGCGAACAGCGTCTGGGCCACCCCGAGCCCGACCGAGCCGGTCGAGAAGTCGACGTCGTCGACGTCCTTGGTGCGCGACGGGTAGCTCTGGGCGCCCTTGTAGGCGCGGAACGCCTCGAGCTTCTCGCGGCTCTGGTTGCCGAGGAGATACTGGATGGCGTGGAACACCGGGCTGGCATGGGGCTTCACCGCCACCCGGTCCTCGGGGCGGAGTGTCGCGAAGTAGAGCGCGGTCATCACGGTCGCGAGCGAGGCGGAGGAGGCCTGGTGGCCGCCGACCTTGAGGCCGTCGCCGTTCTCGCGGATGTGGTTGGCGTTGTGGATCATCCACGACGACAGCCACAGCACCTTCCGCTCCAGTTCCGACAGGATCGCCAGCGCGTCGGCCATGATGTGCCTCCCATTGCAGCCAGGCCGCATCGTAGGGGACCGCGATTGGCGTTTCCCGGCGTTTTTCGTCAGCCGCTTCCGTGATATTGGCGGATTCCACCAAGGGGAGGCCTTTGCACATGACGGAACGCGCGCTCGACACCATCGACCGGAAGATCCTCACGGCGCTCCAGCGCGACGGGCGCATGTCGATGGCGGACCTTGCGGCGGAGGTCGGGCTGTCGCCCAGCCCCTGCGCCCGCCGGGTCGGGCTGCTCGAGGATGCCGGCGTGATCGAGCGCTATGTCGCGGTGGTCAACCAGAAGGCGGTCGGCCTGCCGGTCAGCGTCTTCGTCTCGATCAAGCTCGCGAGCCAGCGCGAGGAGGCGCTCACCGCCTTCGCTGCGGCGATTGCCCGCTGGCCGGAGGTGCTGGAGTGCTACCTGATGACCGGCCCGCGCGACTACCTGCTGCGGGTGGTCGCGGCCGATCTCGGTGCCTATGAGCGCTTCCTCAAGCAGAAGCTGACGCGGCTCGACGGCATCGCCTCGATTGAATCGAGTTTTGCTTTGGAACAGGTGAAGTATAGTAATGTATTACCAATGACTTAGGGCGCCAATGAAGGGCCATTATGCGATTTCCGGGCGAAAAGTACGCCAGTTCCCGGCCATACGTGCTATGAGTGGGATGAGACAGGCACGTCCTGCGCGGCGCCAAACGGTCGCGTCATGCCGCCGATGGTCTTGAAATGCCCCGATGGGGCCCGACCGCGAAGCTGGTAGACCGCCGATGGCGCCTGATTGCGAAGATGGAACCCTCCTTGTTGCCGTCCTGGACGCGCTGACGTCCCAGATCTGCGTGCTCAATGCCGGTGGCACGATCACCCTGGTCAACGAGGCATGGCGGAAGTTTTCTATCGAGAACGTCGGGGTTCCCACGCGGACGGGGCTCGGTGCGCACTACCTCGAGACCTGCCGGTCCGCGACCGGCGCCGGCGCCGAGGAGGCGCAGCTCTTCGCGGATGGTGTGCAGATGGTCCTCGAAGGCAGGAGCGACCTCTTCCAACTTGAATATCCGTGCCACGCGCCGACGGAGGATCGGTGGTTCGTCGGCCGCGTGACGCCGCTGCCCTCCGTGATGAAGGGCGCCGTGGTCTCGCACCAGAACGTAACCGATCGCAAGCGCGTGGAGCTTCAGCTCGCGCGCCTTGCCGCGACCGACCCGCTCACCAGCCTCCCGAACCGCCGCTACTTCCTGGAGGCCGCGTCCCGGGAACTGGAGCGGTTGCGGCGCTTCAAGGTGCCGGCAGCGGTCGTGATGCTGGACATCGATCACTTCAAGGCGATCAACGACACCTATGGGCATGCCGCCGGCGACGAGGCCCTGCGGCAGGTGGCGAGCGTCGCGACGGCCCATCTCCGGGCGGTCGACATCCTGGCGAGGCTTGGCGGGGAGGAGTTCGCTCTGTTGCTGCCCGGCACGTCCGAGCACGGCGCCATGATCGTCGCCGAAAGGCTTCGCACTGCCCTGGCCGAAGGCCCGGTGCATCACGAGTTTGGCATAACCGCAAGCTTCGGCGTTGCGGAGGTGTCGGGCGACGACACGGGCATCGACGATGCGCTGCGGAGGGCCGACGCCGCCCTCTACGCCGCCAAGCATTCGGGCCGGAACCGCGTTCTTGGCGTGTCCGACCTTGTGGGGATGACGGACGCCCGCCTCTGATCGACCGCCGCCGCGGACTTGGTTTCCTCCAGGCGACGCCCGCAGGCCACGAACCCGGCCGGGACGTGCGCGGCCCCGCGACCCCCGCCGCGCGAAGCCCCCGGGACCGGGACTCGTCACGCGCGACGCGGAGCGCTATGCCATCCTTTCGCAGGGTCATGGGGGGTCGCATGCCGAACGGGAAGGGTCAGGTCGGGTTCGTCGGCGTCGGGCTGATGGGCCACGGCATGGCGAAGAACATCATGGCGAAGGGCGGTTATCCGCTCGCCGTCCTCGCCAACCGCAACCGTGTGCCGGTGGACGACCTCGTCGCCCGCGGCGCCACCGAGGCGAGGGATGCGGCATCGCTCGCCGCCGGCTCCGACGTGGTCATCACCTGCCTGCCCTCGGCGGTCGAGTTCGAGGCGGTCTATCTCGCCCCGGGCGGGCTCCTGTCCGGGGCGCGGCCCGGCACGATCTTCGTCGACGCCACCACCAACGAACCGGAGGCGACGCGCCGGGTCGGGGCGGTGCTGGAAGCCGCCGGCTGCCACCTGGTCGATGCCGCCCTGGGGCGCACGCCGAAGGAGGCCGAGGAGGGGCGGGCGAGCACCTATGTCGGCGGCGATCCGGCGGTCATCGCGCGGGTCAGGCCGATCCTCGAATCCTACGCCGACACGATCGTCGTCTGCGGGCCGCTCGGTGCCGGGGCCACCTGCAAGCTCCTCAACAACTCGATCTCGATGGGCATGCTGATGATGATCTCGGAAACCCTTGCGGCCGCGTCGAAGCTCGGGGTCGACCTGCCTGCGCTGGCCGACGTGCTGTCGGCGGGCGGCGTCAACAGCGGCATGTGGCGGGCGCTGCGGCCGTGGATTCTCGAGGGCGATGTCGGCGGGCTGCTCGCCACGATCCGGACCGGCGCCAAGGACATCCGCGCCTATGCCCGCCTCGCCGAGGATGCCGGCGTCTCGGTGCCGGTGGCGCAGGCGATCAACCAGCAGTTCCGGATGGTGGTCAACCAGGGCCACGAGGACCGCATGATGCCGGTGCTGCCCGGCATCCTCGCCGAACTCAACGGCGGCAGGATCCGGGACGTGAAGTAGGATTCGCCGCGGCTTGTGGTCCCGCCGCCGGCAACCGGTCCTTGAAGCTTCCCCGGCGGCGGATACGATGTGCCCCGTACAGGGGAGCCGGACGTTTCGCCGTTGTCGTTCCATGGGCATGCCCGGGCGGCGGCGCGAGGGCCCTCTTCTGCCGAGTTTTGACAGAGGAAACAGGCATGTATTCGTTCTCGCTTCCCGTCGGCTCCGAAGGCGGCGACACCAGCTTCCAGAACAACCTGCCCGACCCGGTGACGTCGGGTGCCGACCTGCCGACGTTCAGGTTCGCCCTCGAGAAGTCGGAGGGACGGGTGCTCGGCGGCAGCTACGGCAAGGAGGCGACCGTCGCGCAGCTGCCGATCTCCAAGGGTCTCGCCGGCGTCTCGATGCGGATGGAGCCCGGCGTGATGCGCGAACTCCATTGGCATGCGACCGCGGCGGAGTGGGCCTTCGTCACCGAGGGGCGGGTGCGGACGACGGTCATCGATCCCAGCGGCTGCGCCGAGACCAACGATTTCGAGCCGGGCGACATCTGGTACTTTCCGCGCGGCCACGGCCACGTCATCGAGACGCTGGGCGAGAGGCCCTGCCACTTCATCCTCGTCTTCGACAACGGCTACTTCTCCGAGTTCGGCACCTTCAGCATCAGCGACTGGATCGGGCACGCGCCGAAGGACCTGCTCGCCAAGAACTTCCGGGTGCCGGCCGCGACCTTCGACAGCTTCCCGAGGGAGGAGGTCTATTTCGCCAAGGGCCGGATTCCGCCCGCCGTGGCCCATCCGCCGCTCCAGGGCTGGAAGGCGCCGCCGCTCACCCACAAGTTCAGCATGATGGCGCAGAAGCCGTTCGAGACCTTCGACGGCGGGATCGAGTGGCGGGTCGAGGCGGCGCAGTTTCCGATCTCGTCGACGATGACCGGCGTGGTGCTCGACATGGAGCCCGGCGCGCTCCGGGAACTCCACTGGCATCCCAACGCGGCCGAGTGGCAATACGTGCTCGCCGGCCGGCTCAGCGTGACGCTGTTCGGCTCCAAGGGACGCTGGCGGCAGGAGGTGCTCGACCAGGGCGATGTCGGGTACATCCCCCAGGGCTTCGGCCATTCGATCGAGAACGTCGGCACCGACAAGGCCCGCATCCTGATCGTCTTCAACAGCGGCCACTACCAGACCATCGACCTGTCGCAGTGGATCGCCGGCAACCCGGTCGATGTGCTGGCAACCAATTTCGGCCAGGACCCGTCGGTCTTCGAGCGCTTCCCGCGGAGCGACGTGTTCATCACCCGGTAGCGCCGGGCCGCTTGCCGCGCCGGCACCGGAGGCGGTAAGCCATCCGCCGACATCCTCACGCGGGTCGTCTTCCGGCGCCCGCGAAACCCGGAGACCCGACCGTGAAGCTCGGCGATTTCGACGCCCTCACCTTCGACTGCTATGGCACCCTGATCGACTGGGAGACGGGCATCCTCGCCGGGCTGCGCCCGCTCGCGGCGAAGGCCGGCGCCGGGCTCGGCGACGATGCCATCCTCGAGACCTTCGCCCGCCACGAGGCGGCGCAGGAGGCCGAGACCCCGGACATGATCTATTCGCGGCTGCTCGCGGTGGTCCACGGCCGGATCGCGCAGGAATGGGGCCTGCCCGCAGACGAATCCGGGGCGGCCCGGTTCGGCGGCTCGGTGCCCGACTGGCCGGCCTTCCCCGATACGGCGGACGCCCTCCGCTACCTCAAGCAGCACTTCAGGCTCGGCATCCTGTCGAACGTCGATCGCGAGAGCTTCAAGGGCAGCAACAAGCGCCTCGGTGTCACCTTCGACTGGATCATGACGGCCGAGGATATCGGCGCCTACAAGCCGTCGCCGCGGAACTTCGAGTACATGATCGAGACGCTCGGCCGCGACGGGGTCGGCAAGGGCAGGATTCTCCACACCGCCGAGAGCCTCTTCCACGACCACGTGCCGGCCAATGACTTCGGCCTCGCCTCGTGCTGGATCTTCCGCCGCCACGACAAGGACGGCTTCGGCGCCACCTCCCGCCCGGCCGAGATGCCGCGCATCGACTTCCGTTTCAACAGCCTCGGCGCGATGGCCGAGGCGCACCGGCGCGAAGTGGCTGGCGAAGCCGCCGGATCGTGATATTGTCTGATAATTCACGGTGCGGCGGACGGAAAATCGCGACATGACCAAGGTGCAGGATCTCGAGACCCCGGTGGTGACCATCGATCTCGACCGGATGGAGAAGAACATAGCGCGAGCCCAGGCGCTGGTGGCCGCGCAGGGGATCGGGAACCGGCCCCACATCAAGACCCACAAGATTCCCGACATCGCGAAGATGCAGCTCGCCGCAGGCGCCTCGGGCATCACCTGCCAGAAGCTCAGCGAGGCCGAGGTCTTCATCGACGCCGGCATCACCGACGACATCCTGATCACCTTCAACATCGTCGGCGAGCAGAAGACCGAGCACCTGATGCGGCTGTCCGAACGGGTCAACAAGCTCACGGTCGTCGCCGACAACGAGGACGTGATCCGCGGGCTCTCCGAGGCCGGCATCCGCCACGGCCGCGACGTGCCGATCCTCATCGAGAACGACGTCGGCTTCGGCCGGAACGGCGTGCAGAGCCCCGAGGCGGCGCTGTCGCTCGCCCGCTACGCGATGAACATGAAGCGCATCAAGTTCGAGGGCCTCATGGCCTTCCCGACCACGGGCGAGAAGGCGCGCGCCTATTTCGACCGCGCGATGGCGCTGTTCGAGGCGGACGGCATCCCGCTGCCGGTGGTCTCGGGCGGCGGCACGCCGGCCCTGATGACGCTGGCCGACTTTCCGATGCTCACCGAGCATCGCGCCGGCACCTACGTGTTCAACGACGCGATGATGGTCAACGCCGGCTATGCCGGGTGGGACGAGTGCGCGCTGACCGTCCGGGCGACGGTCGTCAGCCTGCCGACCGGCGATCGCGGCATCGTCGATGCCGGTTCGAAGGCGATCACCCGCGAGCAGTACGCGCTCAAGGATTTCGGCAAGATCGTCGAGTATCCCGGTGCGATCGTGGCGAACGTTTCGGAAGAGCACGGCATGCTCGACTTCTCCGGCGCCGAGCGGCGGCCGAAGATCGGCGAGGTGGTGAACATCATCCCCAACCATTGCTGCGTCTGCGTCAACATGCATGATCGCGTCTACGGCGTGCGCGGCGACGAGGTGGAGATCGAATGGCCGGTCGCCGCCCGCGGCAGGCTGACCTGAAGCGGCACCGGCCATGAGCCTCGCCGAGCGCTTCGGCCTCCATGGCAAGGTGGCGCTGGTCACGGGTGCCCGGCGCGGCCTCGGCCGGGCGATCGCGGTGGCCCTCGCCGAGGCGGGGGCCGACGTGGTCGGCCTCGGGCCCAATGCGATGCCGGAGACGGCCGAGGCGGTGGCCGCGGCCGGGCGCCAGTTCGCTGAAGTCCGTCTCGACCTCGGTGACGCGCCCGAGATCGAGGCGGCGGTCGCCGAAGCCTCCGATCGCTTCGGCCGGCTCGACATCCTCGTCAACAATGCGGGGATCATCCGCCGCGCCGACCTCCTCGACTATTCCGAGGCGGACTGGGACGCGGTCATGGACGTGAACGTGCGGAGCCTGTTCTTCCTGTCGCAGGCGGCGGCGCGGCACATGATCGGCGGCCGGATGCCGGGCCGCATCATCAACGTCGCCTCGCTCCTCGCCTTCCAGGGCGGCATCCGGGTTCCCGCCTATATCGCCGCCAAGCACGCGGTCGCGGGGCTCACCAGGGCGCTCGCCAACGAACTCGCGCCGCATGCGATCACGGTCAACGCCATCGCGCCGGGCTACATGGCGACGGACAATACGGAGCCTCTCCGCAACGATCCCGAGCGCTCGGCCCAGCTCCTCGCGCGCATCCCGCTCGGCCGCTTCGGCGAGCCCGACGAGATCGCCACCGCCGTCCTCTTCCTCGCCGCGCCGGCTTCGGCCTACGTTACCGGCGCCATCGTCTCGGTCGATGGCGGCTGGATGGTGCGCTGAGCGCTTGCGGCGGCGGAGGGCGCACCACACATTCAAATCCGGCGCGAATCGGTTGACTTGCGGGCGCGATTGCCGGATTTCTAGGCGAGCTGCGCCGTCGACCTGACGAGCGCAAGCTCTGCGTTCGAATTCCAAGAGGAGACTGCCGCCATTCGCAGACCCTATAGAGCCCCGCCGCCCGTCGCCAAGGACGGGCCGCGCATCAACGAGGAAATCCGGGTCCCCGAGGTCCAGATGATCGACGCCGAGGGCACGAACCTCGGTTCCATGCCGATCGCCCAGGCGCTTCAGATGGCGCAGGAAGCCGGCATGGATCTCGTTGAGATCGCTCCCAATTCAGTTCCGCCCGTCACGAAGCTTCTCGACTACGGCCGCTACAAGTTCCAGGCGCAGAAGAAGGCGGCCGAGGCGCGCAAGAGGCAGAAGACGGTCGAGATCAAGGAAGTCAAGCTGCGGCCGAACATCGACACCCACGACTACGAGGTGAAGATGCGCTCCGTCCGCCGCTTCTTCGAGGAAGGCGACAAGGTCAAGGTGACACTCCGTTTCCGGGGCCGCGAGATGGCCCACCAGGATCTCGGCGTCAGGCTGCTTGATCGTGTCAAGGAAGAGACGGCCCCGATCGCCAAGGTCGAGTCCGAGCCGCGGCTCGAGGGCCGCCAGATGACGATGGTGCTGGCGCCGCGCTGACGCGCGGCCCCTTCGCCTTCAAGCCCCGGCAGGCTTCTGCGGCCGGTCTCCCCGGAACAAGGCGCGGTGCTCGGTGAGGAGCGCCGCAATCCTGTCGATGACGCGCCGCACGGCGGGCTGATGCCGCTCGGTTTCGTTGAGCACCAGCCATTGTTCCTCGGCGAGTTCGGCGATCGGTTCGCCCCACCGGCGCAGCTCGGCGAACGAATCCCCGGCGAAGCAGGGGAGCACCGCCTGGGCCTTGCCGGCCGCGAGCACATCGACGACCATGCGCGGGTCGGTACAGGTGAGCGCAGTCCTGTTCCCGTGCCGTTCGGCGACCCAGCGGGCCGACAGCGTGATGCCGGCGTCGCCGATCACGGCGACAAAGGGCAGGTCCTCATCGTCACCGGCGTCTCGCCCGCGATAGATGGCGTTGGCGACGCTGTTCGTGCGGCGTGCCGACAGGCGGTTGTCCTCGGGCGCCCGGCTGCGGATGCCGATATCGGCCTCGCGGCGAACGATGTCGAGCCGTGCCGCTGACGTGAGGAACTCGAGCGTCATGGGATCGTCCGCCCGCCACAGGCGGGGCAGATGCCGGGCGAGGAACCGGCTGGTCCAGGCTCCCGCCGCAATGCGGACCGTCCGCCGCGCTCCCTGGCCGGTCCGCCAGAGGTCGATGCCGGCAGCTACCGCCTCCATGTCCCGCGCGTGGTGGTAGAGTTCGCTGCCGGCGGCCGTGAGTTCGTACCCGGTCTGGCGCCGGACGAAGAGGCGCTGGCCCAGGCGGCGTTCCAGACTCGTCATGCGTCGCCCCAGCGTGGGCGCGCTCGTCCCGGTTCTCCGCGCGGCGCCGGAGAGCCCCGCCGCACGCGCGACCGCGAGAAAGAGGCGGAGGGAGTCCCAGTCCGTCACATCGTTCACGGATGAAATATCCTGTGCAGGCGCGACCGTAGAGGGCGCCGCGCCGATCAGACTATACCCGAAGTGGCTGGGCGTTGAAGGCGGTTCGGGTGTTTCATGATTGATGTAAACGGACTGGCGCTGGTTCACGCATGGCGCGGAGCCGGCGAAGATCGGCTTCCTGTCCATCGCGGAGGCCCTCCGCGAGGCGGCCTCCGGCGTGCCCCGGCGCGGGTCGCGGCGGCGTGCGTCAGGGCCGGGCGGGAGCGGCCGCGGGCCGGGTCGCCTTGAAGCGTTCGGTCGCGGTCACGAGTTCCCGGACGATCCCCGGTTCGGTCATCGCATGACCGCTGTCGGGGACGATGCGAAGCTCCGCCTCGGGCCAGGCGCGATGCAGGTCCCAGGCGATCGAGACCGGGGTGCAAAGGTCGTAGCGTCCGTGCACGATGACGCCGGGGATGTGGCGGATCAGCCCGGCATCGGCGATGAGCTGTCCGTCGCGCTCGAAGAATCCCGCGTTGACGAAGTAGTGGCACTCGATCCGGGCGAAGGCGAGCGCGTAGCGCGGCTCGCCGAAGGCGGCGACGCGCGCCGGATCGGGGA
>JAEZEN010000206.1 GCA_023433185.1 Pseudomonadota bacterium
GAACACGGCGTCGGGGCCGAGCCGGAAGCGTTCCTCGGCCCCCGCGCCGCCCCGCGCCGCGAGGTCGCGCTCATAGGCGGCGCGATGCACCGAGCCGGCGATGTCGACGCCGGCCTCGGCATGGCGCACCGCCGTCTCGCGGAAGCGGCTCGCGATCGGCCCCGGCTCGATGAGGACGACCTCGATGCCGCTGCCGCCCAGTTCGAGCCGGAGGGTGTCGGCATAGCCCTCGACCGCGAATTTCGAGGCGACATAGGCGCCCCGGTACCGGGTGGCGACGAAGCCGAGGATCGAGGAGAGGAAGACGATCCGGCCATGGCCGGCGGCCCGCATCGACGGGATGATGCGGCGGGTGAGGTCGTGCCAGCCGAACAGGTTCGCTTCGAACTGGGCGCGGAGCAGTGCCGTGTCGAGGTCCTCCAGCGCGCCCGGCTGGGCATAGGCGCCGTTGTGGACGAGCGCGTCGAGCCGGCCGCCCGCGGCATCCAGGACCGCCGACGCCGCCGACGCGATGCTGTTCGCATCGGCATAGTCGAGGCGGAGCGCGTCGAGCCCCTCGGCGGCGAGGCGGTCGACATCGGCCGGACGGCGCGCGGTGGCAAAGACCCGCCAGCCGCGGGCCCTCAGCCCGAGGGCGGCGTGGTGGCCGATTCCCGACGAGCATCCGGTGATCAGGACCGTGCCTTTTCCACCGGCCGCCCCGCTCGAATCGTGCGTCATCGCGCTCCACCTCTCGCCGGCGCGAACGCTGGCACTGGACGGCCGGCCATGATACGCGGCGGCAGCGACCCCGGGAAGCGCGGCGACCGACCATGAGTTTCTTCCGGCAGGCCCGCCGTGTCCTCGGCGATGCCCTCGGCCACCTCAACGACGATGACGGCTGGGCGATGGCGAGCCATGTCTCGCTGTCGACGCTGATGGCCGTGTTCCCCTTCCTGATCTTCGTCTCGGCGCTGGCCGGCTTCATCGGCGAGGCGGATCTCGCGTCGCGCGTCGCGTCCGCCCTGTTCGAGACGTGGCCCGACGAGGTCGCCGAGCCGATCGCCGACGACGTGCAGAGCGTCTTGTCGCAGCCCCACAGTGGCCTCCTGACGATCTCCATCGTGGTGACCATCTACCTCGCCTCGAACGGGGTGGAGGCGGTGCGGACCGCGCTCAACCGCGCCTACCGGGTCCGCGAGACGCGCTCGTTTCTCTTCCTCCGGGCCCAGAGCCTCCTGTTCGTCGTGGTCGGCGCGGTGGCGAGCCTGGTCTTCGCCTTCCTTGGCGTGCTCGGCCCGGTGATCTTCGACTGGATTGCCCGCTACGTGCCGGAGATCAACGATTTCGCGACGGTCTTCCAGCTCGGCCGGTTCATCGTCACCGGCCTCATCCTCGCCTTTGCGCTGATCGCCGCCCACATCTGGCTTCCCGCCGGCCGGCCGCCGGCGGTGACCCTTTGGCCCGGCATCATCGTCACCCTGGCGCTGTGGCTGATCGCTGCCTTCATCTTCGGATACTACCTCCAGCGCTTCGCCAACTACGCCGCCTACTATGCCGGCCTCGCCAGCGTCGTGACGGCGATCTTCTTCATGTATCTCGTCGCGCTGATCATGATCTTCGGCGCCGAGTTCAACGCCGCGCTGGCGCGCCGGCGCGAACCCTGATGGACCAGATCGTCGAGATCGTCCTGCCGGTCTTCGGGCTGATCGCGCTCGGCTACGCGATCGCCGCTGCCGGGGTCCTGGCCCGCGAGACCGGCGAGGCGCTGTCGGATTTCGTCTTCGTCGTGGCGATCCCGGTGCTCGTCTTCCGCACCCTCGCCACGGCCGTGTTCGAGGGCGAGTCGCCCTGGGGCCTCTGGATCGGCTACTTCTCGGTCTTCGCGGTGATGTGGGTGCTCGGCACGATGGTCATCCGCCGCCTCTTCGGCCGCGATGCCCGCGCCGGCGTCGTCGCCGGCATCTCCACCGCCTATGGCAACACCGTGCTGGTCGGCATTCCCCTCGCCATAGCCGCCTATGGCAATGACGGCGCGGTGGCGATGGCGCTGATCATCGCCCTGCACCTGCCGGTCATGATGTCGACCAGCGCGATCCTGATCGTCAGCGCCGAGCGCCGCGACGGCATCGTCCATGCCGAGCCCGGGACGCGGGCGATCGTGCGGGGCGTGGCGCTGAACCTCGTCCGCAATCCCCTCGTCATCGCACTCGTCCTCGGGGTGCTGTGGCACGGCACCGGTGCCCCGCTCGGCGGACTGCCGCGCGTGATGGTCGACCGCATCGCCGACGTCGCCTCGACCCTCGCTCTCTTCGCGATGGGCATGAGCCTGCGTAACTACGGCATCCGGGGCAATGTCCGCGCCGGGCTGGTGCTGGCGGTCCTGAAGCTCTTCCTGATGCCGGCGCTGGTCCTCGTCGCGGCGCGCTACCTGATTCCGCTGCCGCCGGTCTGGACCAAGGTCGCGGTCATCGCCGCCGCCTGCCCGACCGGCGTCAACGCCTATGTCGTCGCCGGCCGGTTCCGCACCGGCGAGGCGCTCGCCTCCAATGCGATCACCATCTCCACCGCCGGCGCGGTCTTCTCGATGATGCTGTGGATGACGGTGATCGAGCGCCTCTAGGCCGGAAGGGTCGCCGGCGCCGGTGCAGCCGGGAATTACACTTCGTTACAATGCGGAGAAGCCGGGGAAACGTCGCGCCTTCATCTTCGGGTCACGGGCCGCGGGGGCCTTTGACGATGGAGTGGACATATGGACATCGAGACGGTGGAAGCGCGCGCCGCGACCCGCATGTGGATTGCTGTCGGCCGAGTGGGCGGCGGCATCGTGGCCCTGGCGGCCGCCGCGATCATCGGACTGGCGCTTGCCGGCAACGCCTCGGCGGGCTGGGGCTGGGGTGAGCGCGGGCATGGCTTCGGCCATGGTCCGGCGAAGGGCGTCTCCCTGGAGCCGGCCGAGGTTCAGGAGCGTGTGGAGCGCATGGTCGCCCATCTCGCCATCGAGATCGACGCGACCGACGAGCAGAAGGAGAGGCTCACGGCGATCTTCGTGACCGCGGCGAACGACCTGCTGCCGATGCGGGCCGAGATGATGGAGCGCGGGAACGCCGAGGAGCTGGTGGCACTGCTCACCGCCCCGACCGTCGATCGCGCGGCGATCGAGGCCTTCCGGGCCGACAAGCTGGAGATCGCCGAGCGGGCGAGCCGGCGTATCGCCGAGGCTCTCGGCGCGGCTGCCGAGGTGCTCACGCCGGACCAGCGCGCCGAGATCGGCGAGCGCATCGAGTTCCTGATGCGGCTTCGGTCGGGGTTCCATCGCGGCTAGAATGGCGCCGTGGCCACGCGACTGCTGCTGATCGAAGACGACAGCCGCCTTGCCGGGATGGTGCAGACCTATCTCGGCGAGGCGGGCTATGCCGTGACCCACGCCTCCAACGGCCGCTCGGGTGTCGAGCTGCAGCGCGGCGGCGCCTTCGATCTCGTGATCCTCGACCTCATGCTTCCCGACATCGACGGGCTCGAGGTCTGCCGGGCGATCCGGGCGTGCGACGATACCCCGATCCTGATGCTCACCGCGCGCGGCGACGCCATGGATCGGGTCGTCGGGCTCGAGCTTGGTGCCGACGACTACCTGCCCAAGCCCTTCGAGCCGCGCGAGCTGCTTGCCCGGCTGAAGGCGATTCTTCGCCGCGGCCGGGCGGGCCGCAGCGCCGGGATTCTCCGCTTCGGACGGCTCGAGATCGATGTCGACGCGCACCAGGCCTGGCTGGAGGAGCGGCCGGTCGAGCTCACCGGACACCAGTTCGCATTGCTGGTCGAGTTCGCCCGCCATGCCGGCCGCGTTCTGTCGCGCGAGGCGATCATGAATCTCCTGCGCAACGAGCGTCTGGAAGCCTTCGATCGCTCGATCGACGTCCAGGTCTCACGCCTCCGCCAAGCGATCGAGGACAACCCGAAGTCGCCGCGCCGGATCATCACCGTCCGCGGCGCGGGCTATGTCTTCGCCAAGGCCCAGGACTGAACGCGTGCCGGCGCGAGGATCGCCGCCATGCACCGCCCGCCGTCCCGGGACGGGAGGATGGGGATGAACCGGCTCTACAAGAAGATCTACCTGACGATCCTCGGCAGCCTCTTCCTCGTCGTCGTGGTGGCGGGCCTGCTCTGGCAACTCGGGGCTCAGCGGCCGCCGATGGCGGAAGCACTGACGCTGGCGGGGGAGCTGGTCACCGCCGCGCTGCCGCCGGCCGAGGCACCACCGCGCGAACAGGAGGCGGCGATCGTCGCCTTTGCGACCCGCCTGTCGAGCGACATGACGCTGTTCGATGCCGGATTCGGCATCATCGCGTCATCGGCGGAGCCGCTCCGCGCGCCCGCCGGTCCGTCGGATGCCGGCTGGACCTACGGCAAGGGCGGCCCCCTGTGGACGCTGCCGCTCACCGACGGCCGCTGGCTGGTCGTGCGGGTCGGCGACCACCAGCGCAGCCCGCTCCTCATGCTGGTCCTGCTGCTCGCGGCCGTGGCCCTTGTTGTGGGCATCTCGGCCTATCCGGTGGCCCGCGGCCTCACCCGGCGGCTCGAGCGCCTCCAGGACGGCGTCGAGACGCTCGGCGCCGGCG
>JAEZEN010000335.1 GCA_023433185.1 Pseudomonadota bacterium
GCTCAGATCAGCTTGGCGCGGAGCTTCCCGTATTCCGCCTCGCTGATCGAGCCGGACGCCTTCAGCTCGTCGAGCTTCCGGATCTCGTCGGCGACGCTGTAGCTGACCATGGTGCGGAGCTCGTCGCGGGCCCTGGCCGCCTGGGCCTGCTGGCGCTCGGCCATGCCGCCGCCCTGGGTCAGCAGATAGGCGAGCACCCCGAGATAGGGGAGGATGATGAGGAAGATCACCCAGATCACCTTGCCGCCGCCCGAGATGTCGTGCCGCCGGAAGAGGTCGCTGAACACCGTGATCAGCAGCCAGATCCACATGATGAACACGAAAATGACAAACAGGTCGACGAGGAAGGTTCCGAACCCGACGCCTCCGAGATGCATGTGCGTGACTCCCCTCCGCTGCTTCACAAGGCGTGACCGGCGTCTGCCGGGGCCGCCGCCAGTGTGGGCCGCGGGAGCGCAATAATCCACAGTCGAGTTCACCCTCAGCGAGGAGCGCGCCTCATGTCCCCGACGAACCTTTCCTCGACCCGCCCGTCCCGCCTGTCCATGATCCGCACCCTGCCCGCGGCCCTCGCAGCCGTGCTCGCCTTCGGCGCCGTTGCCGCGGCGAACGGCGTCGATGAGTTTCGCGCCCGCGGCAACGAACCGTTCTGGTCGCTGACGCGGACCGCCGACGCCATCACCTTCCAGCCGATGGACGGGCCGGTGATCCGCGTCGCGCCGGTGCCAAGGCCGGCGATCGAGGGCGGCGCGGAGGTCTATCGCGGAACCGCCAATGGCAGCCCCTTCGTTCTTACCGTGGCCGGCACGGTCTGCACCGACACCATGAGCGGCATGCCGTTCCCGGCGACGGTGAGCGTCGCGATCGGGGCCGACGCCTTCGAGGGCTGCGGCGGCGAGCCGTTGGCGCTTCTTCTCGGCGACTGGACGGTCACGGCCATCGATCGCGTGCCGCCGATCGCCGACACCGAGCCGAGCCTCGCCTTTGCGGAGGACGGCCAGCTCGCCGGCGCCGCCTCCTGCAACCGCTTCTTCGGCGGCTATACGCTGACCGGGGAGGGGCTCGGCATCGGCGCGCTCGGCACCTCGATGATGGCCTGCGAGGAGCCGGTGATGGCACAGGAGCGCGCCGTCATCGAAATCCTCGAGGGGGTCACCAACTTCGCCATCGACGACGATGGCGGCCTGGTGCTGACCGCCGCCGACGGCCGCACGATCACGGCGCGACGCGCGGCTTAGGCGGCGGCGGTCCGTAAAAGTCTAAGTTCTAAAAGTCTAGGCATTCCCTCAGCCGGATGTTAGCGGCCGGCATGCTTGTCCTGTCGCCAGGAGGCGGCGGAGCAACCGGCCGCCGGCATCCGGAGGCGGGTTCATGCTCTGCGTCAAGACGCGGCTCGGGCAAAGCGAGATCGAAGGCGTCGGGCTGTTCGCCGCGGAACCGATCCCTAAGGGGACGGTGGTCTGGCGCTACGATCCGCGCTTCGACCTCAGCCTCGACATGCGCGACATCCCGGCCTCCGACACCATCACCCGGGAATGGCTGATGCGCTACGGCTACCAACCGGCGGAAGACCCGGTGTTCATCGTCTGCGGCGACAATGCCCGCTTCATGAACCACTCGGACGAGCCGAACTGCGACGACGTCAACGAGGAGACCGTGGCGCTGCGCGACATCGCCGAGGGCGAGGAGATCACCTGCGACTATGCCCGCTTCGACAGGCGCTTCGCCGAGAGCCGCTTCGCGGTGGGCTGGGCGTGAGGCTCGGGCCTAGTGAAGCGAGTTTGACATTTGATACCCATCTGCCATGTCCGACACTTGCTCGGCGTTCCCTCAAAACGGGTAGCAAGTGTCGGAATCGGACCACTACGTCCCGAAATGCTTGGAGAGCTTCAGGCCCTGCGCCTGGTAGTGCGAGCCGATGTCGCTGCCATAGAGGAAGCTCGGACGTGCGAGCATCTGCTCGTAGACCAGGCGGCCGACGCTCTGGCCGTGCTCGAGGATGAACGGGATCTCGTGGCTGCGGACTTCGAGGACGGCGCGGCTCCCCGCCCCGCCGGCGCCCGAGTGGCCGAAGCCGGGATCGAAGAAGCCGGCATAGTGGACGCGGAACTCGCCGACCTGCGGGTCGAAGGGCACCATCTCCGCGGCGTAGTCGGGCGGTACGGTGACCGCCTCGCGCGAGGCGAGGATGTAGAATTCGTCGGGGTCGAGCACCAGCTCGCGCCGGCCGCGGGTGGTGATGGGGTCCCAGAAGTCCCGGAGGTCGAGCGCCCCGCGCCGGTCGACGTCGACCACGCCGGTGTGGCGCTTGGCGCGGTAGCCGACCATGCCATCGCGGCCGGACAGGTCGACCGAGAGCATCAGCCCCCCGGCAAGGTGCAGTTCGCCATCGACGAGCGGGCTGAGCGCGTGAAGCGCCCCGAGGGCGCGGTCGTCGAGCACCGCATGGCCGCGGCGGAAGCGGATCTGCGACAGCCGCGAGCCGGCACGGACGATGACGGGGAAGGTGCGCGGGCTGATCTCGACATAGAGCGGCCCGGCATAGCCGGCGGGCACGGTGTCGAAGGATCGGGCGCGGTCGGCAATCACGCGGGTGAACACGTCGAGCCGGCCGGTCGAGGACTTGGGGTTGGTCGCCGCGGCGATTTCGGGCGGAAGCGCGAGGCTCTCCTGGAGCGGGACGATGTAGACGCCGCCGCTCCGACCCGGTTCGAGAAGGGCGCCCCGTGTCAGGTCGATCTCGTGGAGCTTGAGGTCCTCGATCCGCTCCGCCACGGTGGTGTCCGGCCCCGGCAGGAAGCTCGCCCGGACCCGATAGGCCCGCCGGCCGAGGCGGAGATCGAGGCTCGCGGGCTGGATCTGGTCGGTGTCGAGCGGGCGCTCCGTGGCGACACCGCCGCGCGCGGCCAGTGCCCCGATGTCCTGTGCCGGCAGGATTCCGTCCGGCTTGTCGGCGTCCATCGCGTCCCCTTTGTTCAGGCGCAGACGCTTAGCGGAAGACGCGGTTGACGCCAAGCGCGACCGGGCCTAAACGGGAGATGTGGTCATTTGAGCCGGCCGGCTTGCAGCCACGTTAAACAAGTCGCTAAAAGGCCGGAGGGACGTATCCCCACCCGGCCGCACGGCCGGGTTCTGTTTTTTGGGAACGTCGAACATGGCAAAGCGCACCAAGAAGAAAATCCTCCGTCCAGCCACCACGCTGGTCCATGGCGGCATCCTCCGCTCGCAGTTCGGGGAGAACGCCGAGGCGATCTTCATGACCCAGGGCTTCGTCTATGACAGCGCCGAGGCGGCCGCCGCGCGCTTCAAGGGTGAGGAACCCGGCTTCATCTATTCGCGCTTCTCGAACCCGACCGTGGCGATGTTCGAGGAGCGCATGCGTCTCCTCGAGGGTGCAGGCGCCGCCCGGGCCACGGCGAGCGGCATGGCGGCGGTGACGGCGGCGCTGCTCTGCCATCTCAAGGCCGGCGACCATGTCGTCGCGGCCAAGGCGCTGTTCGGCTCCTGCCGCTACGTGGTCGAGGAACTGCTGCCGAAATACGGGATCGCCACCACCCTCGTCGATGGCAGCGACCTCGGGCAGTGGCGGGCTGCGGTGACACCGCAGACGAAAACCTTCTTCCTGGAGAGCCCGACGAACCCGACGCTGGAGGTGATCGACATCGCCGCGGTCGCCGCCATCGCCCGCAAGGCCGGGGCGCGCGTGATCGTCGACAACGTGTTCGCGACGCCGCTCCTCCAGAAACCGCTCGAACTTGGCGCCGATGTCGTCGTCTACTCGGCGACCAAGCACATCGACGGCCAGGGGCGGTGCCTCGGCGGCGTGATCCTCGCCGACGAGACGTTCGTCGCCGACCACCTCCACACCTTCCTCCGCCAGACCGGGCCGTCCATGAGCCCGTTCAACGCCTGGGTGCTGCTCAAGGGGCTCGAGACGCTGCACCTCCGGGTCGAACGCCAGACGGCGAGCGCCGGCATCCTCGCCGACCGCATCGCCGCGCACCGGAACGTGACGCGCCTGCTCTTCTGCGGCCGGCCCGACCATCCCCAGGCCGACATCATCGCCCGGCAGATGACGGGCGGCTCCAACCTCATCACCTTCGAGGTGAAGGGCGGCCAGAAGGGCGCCTTCCGGGTGGCGAACGCGCTCCACGTCATCCGCATCTCCAACAATCTCGGCGACGCCAAGAGCCTCATCACCCATCCCTCGACCACGACGCACCAGCGCCTCAGCGAGGAAGCGCGGCTCGAGCAGGGGATCACCCAGGGCACGCTGCGGCTCTCGGTCGGGCTCGAGGACGTCGAGGATCTCTGGGACGACCTCGGGCCGGCCCTCGACCGGGCCGCCCGGTAAGGAAACCGGTACGGATCGGGCCGTTGACGCCCAACGTCCGGGCCGCATAATTCCCGGTCGGGAGGGGTAGCCGAGGCAGTTCCATGTACCAGACCACGACGCGCGCGATCCGGGTGACGGTCGAACCGACCTTCGTCGATTCCGAGTCCTCGCCGGCCAAGGGCCAGTACTTCTGGGCCTATCGCATCGAGATCGCGAACCTCGGCGAGGAGGTCGTCCAACTTCGCGCGCGGCACTGGCGCATCACCGACGCCAACGGTCGCACCGAGGAGGTGCGCGGCCCGGGGGTCGTCGGCAAGCAGCCGGTGCTGAAGCCCGGCGAGACCTTCTCCTATACGAGCGGCTGCCCGCTCTCGACGGCGTCCGGCATCATGGTTGGCAGCTACCAGATGCAGACCGAAACGGGCGAGACCTTCTCGATCGACATCCCCGCCTTCTCGCTCGACCTCCCCGGCACCCGGAAGACCCTCAACTGAACGGGACCGCGCCGGAGGAGGCGGCCCGCCTCGCCGCGACGCTCGCGGCGTTCGGTGTCGCCCCCTCCGCCCTCATTGCCGAGGGCGGCGAGTCCCGGGTCTATGCACTCGGCACGGAGCGGATCCTCCGCGTGCTGCGCCGGCCCCAGGATCGCGCCGGGCTTCTCCGGAAGCAGGCCTTTCTTGGCGCCATCGACGGCCGCCTGCCCTTCGCGGTCTCCGCGATCGAGGCCATCGCTCCGGATGGCGCCTGGACCGTCGAGCGGCGGATCGAGGGCACCTCGCTCCTCGTCCTCCTGCGCAGCCTCCGCGGGCGCGACCGCGCGGCGGCCCTCACGGCCTACGCGGAGGCGGTCGACGCGCTCGCGGCGGTCTCCTTCGAAGACCGGCCTTACGGCCAGTTGCTGGCCGCCGATCCTGTGACGGCCCCGGACTGGCGGGGCTATCTGCGCTCCGGCCTCGAGGGCTTCATTGCCGCCAACGGAGCGGCGATCGCGCGCTGTTGCGGCGATGTCGCCGTGCTGCACGCCCGGGCGCTCGACCTCCTCGAGGCCGTCGAGGAAGCTCCCCCGAAGGTGCTCGTCCATGGCGACTACTTCCCCGGCAATGTCATGGTCGGCGGCGATCTCGCCGTGAGCGGGCTGGTCGACTTCAGCACGTGGACCATGGTCGGCGATGCGCGTTACGACGCAGTCAGCGCCACCACCTTCCTCGAGATGGTGGAGGAGGCCGGCCCCGAGGACATCGCGCTGGTCCGGCGCGTCCTCCTTGCCCGCCACGGCGAAGCGCTGCTTGCCCCGGCCCGCTTCTACCGCGCCTATTTCGCCTTCGCGATGGCCGATCCCGCGAACGATGCCGGTCCCTATCCGCGGCTCTGGCCTTGGGCACGGGCCGCCCTCGCGGAACTCGCCACGGGGCGGCTCGCGTCCTGACGCGATGAAGTGGTTCTGGTATTCTGGGCCGCAGGGAATCGCGACGCGTTGATTCTGGATGAGTGATGAATTATGAAAATCGTCAGTCATGAGATTTGATCGATGAACGTCGCTGCACGCCCGTCGCCCGAAGAGACCCGCGCCCGCATCGTCGAGGTCGGCGAGGGGCTGTTCCGCCGGCTCGGCTTCGCCAAGACCACGGTGGCCGACATCGCCGGCGAGCTCGGCATGTCCTCGGCCAATGTCTACCGCTTCTTCCCGTCCAAGCACGCCATCGTCGAGGCGATCTGCGGCCGCTGCCTCGCCGAGATCGACGAGAACGCCTGGGCCGTGGCGCGGGCGCGCGGCAGCGCCGCCCAGCGCCTCGATCGGCTGTTCCAGGGTATCATACGGTACCACAAGGAGAATTTCATTGCCGAGAAGCGCCTCCACGACATCGTGCTGATCGCGATCGAAGAGAACTGGGGCGCGATCCTCGCTCACAAGCAGACGGTGCGGAACGCCATCGAACTGGTGTTGCGGGACGGTATCGAGAGCGGCGAGATCGATCAGGTCGACCCCCGGGAGACGTCCGAGCACCTGATGCGCGGCATGATCTGCTTCTGCCATCCCGTCCTCATGGCCAAGACGATGGCCGATGGCCACGATGTCGAGCGAGAGGGTGCGGCCCAGCTGCAGTTCCTGTTGAAGGCCATCACGCCGCGCAGCTGAAGCTGCTGCAGGGCGCTGATTTCGGCTGCCTTATTGATGAAGAAAGTGAACTGTCGTCAGTGGTTGGTTCGTAGAAGGCCTGACAAGAAGAGGGTCGTTCATGCCGCAGGTCCGCAATGCCCTCCTCGCCATCGCGGCGGCTGCCATCCTGGCCGGCTGTCAGGCCGAGACCGCGCCGGCCGAGCGCAGCGCACGCCCCGTGCAGGTGGA
This sequence comes from Pseudomonadota bacterium, assembly GCA_023433185.1. The sequence goes on from JAEZEN010000335.1 coordinate 6,684, forward strand.
AAGCGTCACCCTGGTCGAGGATGGGGTAACGCGCGAGTTCGTCGGCATCATCGCGCCGCGCACCGAGACCGCCCTCGGATTCCGCATCGGCGGCAAACTGGTGGAGCGGCTCGTCGGGGTCGGCGACCGGGTGCGCGCCGGCGATGTCGTCGCCCGGCTCGACGCCGAGGACCTGACACTCCAGCTCCAGAGCGCCGAGGCTGAGTTCGACGCCGCCACCTCGAGCCTCGCGCAGGCGGCCTCGGACCTCGACCGCTACGCCACGCTCAAGGAACGTGGCCATGCGACGGGCGCCGAACTCGACCGCAAGACACTCGCCCGCGACGAGGCGGCGGCGCGGCTCGAGCGCGCCACCCGGAACCTCGATCTCGCGCGGCGCCAGGTCGGTTATGCCGAGCTGCGCGCCGACGTGGACGGGGTGATCACGGCAACCGGGGCCGAGCCCGGCCAGGTCGTGGCCTTGGGCCATCCGGTGGTCACGCTCGCCCATGGCGACGGGATGGATGCCGTCGTCGCGCTCCCCGAGGACTGGTTCGCCGCGGCGCACGGCGCCACGGCGCGGGTCTCGCTGTGGACCAATGGCGAAGGATCGCACGCGGCAACGCTGCGCGAATTGTCGCCCGACGCCGATCCCGCGACCCGCACCTACCGCGCCCGCTTCGCGCTGGCCGAACACGACGAGGCCATCGCCTTCGGCATGACGGCGACGGTGACGCTGACCCGCCCGGGGCTCGGCGCGGTGGCCCATGTGCCGCTTGCCGCCGTCCTCGATACCGGCGGAGGCCCCTCGGTCTACGTCGTCGACGCGGCGAGCCGGCTGGCGCTCCGCCCGGTGACGGTCGCCGCGTTCAACGGCGAGGCGGCGATCGTCAGTGCCGGGCTGGTCGCCGGCGAGCGGGTCGTCACGCTCGGCGTCCAGAAGCTCAGGGACGGCGAGCACGTCAGGACGATCGAGCGTCGCTGAGCGGAGACGGGCGGCGAGGGGCACGAGGGATCCGGTCATGCAGCGCTTCAACCTTTCGGCCTGGGCGATCACCCACCAGCCGCTCGTCCTCTTCATGATCCTCATCCTCGCCGGGGCCGGGCTCTACGCCTATCTCAACCTCGGCCGGGCCGAGGACCCCTCCTTCACGATCAAGACCATGGTGGTCAGCGCCGCCTGGCCCGGCGCGACCGCGGAGGAAATGGAGGCCCAGGTCGCCGACCCGATCGAGAAGAAGCTCCAGGAACTGCCCTGGCTCGACCGCATCGAGAGCTACTCGCGGCCCGGCGTCACCTTCATCCGGGTCAACCTCCGCGACTCGACGCCGCCCGGCTTGGTCCGCGACCTCTGGTACGAGGTGCGCAAGAAGGTCGCCGACATCCGCGGCAGCCTGCCGGCCGGCATCGTCGGCCCGGGCTTCAACGACGAGTTCGGCGACGTCTATTCGGCGATCTACATGCTCCGCGCCGAGGGCATGAGCCTCGCCGATTTCGAGGACGTCGCCGAGGACATCCGCCAGCAGTTGCTCAAGGTGCCCGACGTCAGCAAGGTCGACGTGATCGGCGCGCAGCCCGAGCGCATCTACATCGAGTTCAGCCACGCCAAGCTCGCCACGCTCGGCATCGCCCCGGCGCAGATCTTCGACAGCGTCGCCCGGCAGAACGAGGTCGTCCCCGGCGGTTCGGTCGACACCAGCGCCGACCGCATCGGCATCCGGGTCAGCGGTGCCTTCAGCGGCGTCGACGCGATTGCCGCCGTGCCGGTCGAAGCGGGCGGCCGCACCTTCCGGCTCGGCGACATCGCCGAGGTGAAGCCCGGCTACGAGGACCCCTCGCCGTTCCTTCTCCGCCAGGGCGGGATCGAGGCGGTGGCGATCGGCGTGTCGATGGAGGACGGCGCCAACATCATCACCCTCGGCGCCCGCCTCGACGCGGCGATGGCGTCGATCCTCGCCGACCTGCCGGTCGGCATCGATGTCGTCCAGGTCGCCGACCAGCCCCAGATCGTCGATGAATCGGTCTCGGAGTTCTTCAAAGTCTTCCTCGAGGCGCTGGTCATCGTCCTGGTGGTGAGCTTCCTGTCGCTCGGCCTCCGCACCGGGCTCGTGGTGGCGCTCTCGGTGCCGCTCGTGCTGGCGATCGTCTTCGTGGTGATGTACGCGAGCGGCATGGTGCTCCACCGCATCACGCTCGGAGCGCTGATCATCGCCCTCGGCCTTCTCGTGGACGATGCGATCATCGCCATCGAGATGATGGTGGTGAAGATGGAGCAGGGCTGGGACCGGGCGCGCGCCGCGACCTTCGCATGGACCTCGACCGCCTTCCCGATGCTGACCGGTACGCTGGTCACCGCCGCCGGCTTCCTGCCGGTCGGCTTCGCCCGCTCGAGCTCTGGCGAGTATGCCGGCGGCATCTTCTGGGTCGTCGGGCTGGCGCTGATCGCGTCATGGTTCGTCGCGGTCATCTTCACCCCCTATCTCGGCCTCAAGCTCCTGCCCGACTTCGCCAGGGGGAAGGGCGGCCATGCCGCCCACGATCCGAACGCCATCTACGACACGCGGATCTACCGCGGCCTCCGCCGCGTCATCGCGTGGTGCATCGCGCGGCGTAAGACGGTGGTCCTCGCGACACTCGTGATGTTCGGGGCCGCGATCGCCGGCTTCGGGCTGGTCCAGCAGCAGTTCTTTCCGACCTCGACGCGGACCGAGTTGTTCTTCCAGCTCCGCCTGCCCGAGGGCTCGGCGATCGGTGCCACCGATGCCGCGGCCCGCGAGGCCGAGGCGCTGCTCGCCGACGATCCCGACATCGTCGGCTACACGACCTATGTCGGGCAGGGTTCCGTCCGCTTCTGGCTCGGCCTCAACCCGGTCCTGCCCAACGCCAATTTCGCCGAGATCGTCATCGTCACCCGTGACCTCGAGGCCCGCGAGCGGGTCAAGGCGCGGCTCGAGTCGGCGATCGCCGACGGCGCGGTGACGGCAGCGCGTGCGCGGGTCGACCGCTTCGTCTTCGGTCCGCCGGTCGGCTTCCCCGTCCAGTTCCGCGTGGTCGGCCCCGATCCGATGGCGGTCCGCGAGATCGCCGCACAGGTGCGCGACGTGATGGCCGGCAACCCGAGCGTCATCGATCCGCATCTCGACTGGAACGAGCAGGTCAAGGCGATCCGCCTGGAGGTCGACCAGGAGCGGGCGCGCGCGCTCGGCCTGACGCCGGCCGACGTCTCGCAGGCGCTCCAGACGCTGCTCTCCGGCTTCACCGTCACCCAGTATCGCGAAGGCACGGAGCAGACGCCGGTCGTCGCCCGCGCCGTGCCCGCGGAGCGGCTCGACCTCGAGCGGTTGCCGAGCCTGACCATCGCCAGCCGCAACGGCACGCCGGTGCCGCTCGGCCAGGTCGCCAGGCTCTCCTACGAGTTCGAGGAGCCGATCCTGTGGCGCCGCGATCGCGATCTCGTGCTGACGGCGCGGGCCGACATCGTCGACGGCGTTCAGGCGCCCGACGTGAGCGCGCAGATCCAGCCGCTTCTCGCGCCGCTCATCGAGACGCTGCCGCCCGGCTACCGCATCGAGGCCGGCGGCTCGGTCGAGGAGAGCGCCAAGGCCAATGCCGCGCTCGCCGCCGTCTTTCCGGTCATGGCGGTGGTCATGCTGGCGATCCTGATGATCCAGCTCCAGAGCTTCTCGCGGCTGGCACTGGTCTTCGTGACGGCGCCACTCGGCGTCATCGGCGCGACGCTCGCGCTTCTCGTCGCCGGACAGCCCTTCGGCTTCGTGGCGCTCCTCGGTCTCATCGCGCTCGCGGGCATGATCATGCGCAACACCGTCATCCTCGTCGACCAGATCGACACCGACATCGCTGCGGGCCATGACCGCTACACCGCGATCATCGACGCGACCGTCCGGCGGGCACGGCCCGTGGTGCTGACTGCGGCCGCCGCGATCCTCGGCATGGTGCCGCTTTCGACCAGCGTCTTCTGGGGGCCGATGGCGATCACCATCATGGGCGGGCTCTTCGTCGCGACCATCCTGACGCTCCTTGTCGTGCCGGCGCTTTATGCCCTGTGGTTCCGCGTGCGGCGCGACGAGGCGGCGGGAACCCGTGCTCATCGGTCATCGGCCGTCGTCGAGCAGTTGCCGCTGCCGCTGCCGGCCGCGGCGGAGTAGCCGCCCGGCACCTTCGCACCGGGGCGTGGGGGCGCCTGACAGGAGTCTGCATGATGCGCCATGTCGTCTATATCGCCCGCGGCCCGCGCGGGGCGCTCCGCATCGGTCGCGGCGGCTGCAGCGGCAGTGGCCGCCCACCCGGCAGCTACCGGCTGGTCTACTACGAGGCCTTTGCCACCCTCGGCGATGCGATCAGCCGCGAGCGCCAGCTCAAGGGCTGGGAACGCCCCTGGCAGGACGAACTGGTCGAGCGCGTCAATCCCGGCTGGCGGGACATCACCGGCACGCTCTGCGCGTGATCGTCAGGCGGCGATGCCGGCCGCCATGAGCCAGGTCGCGGTCCGGAGAAGGCGGGCATCCTCGCCCCGGCGGCCGACGAGCTGGACGCCGACCGGGAGGCCCATCGGGCCCTTCAGCAGCGGCAGCGAGACTGCCGGCATGCCGCAGAGCGTCCACAGTGTGTTGAAGGCCGGGCTACCGGTCGCCCCGAGCCCGGCCGGCGCCTCGTCCGGCGCGGCGGGGGTGAGGAACACGTCGGCCTCGCCCAGCGCCTCGAGGAGCCGGGCATGGATCATGTCGCGGCGGTCGAGGGCCGCGAGATAGGCGACCGCCGGAATCTGGCGCCCCGCCTCGATCGCGTTCCGCATCCAGGGGCTGAGCGCGGCCGCGCCACGGTCGTGGTAGGCGCCGTAGTAGCGGGCCATGCCGGCGAAGGCGATCGTCGTGTGGGTGGCGATCGCCGCGTCGCATTCGGCCGCCAGCACCGCCTCGCGGCAGGCGTCGCCC
>JAEZEN010000344.1 GCA_023433185.1 Pseudomonadota bacterium
ATGCCGTGCAGCGCGAGGGCATGACGGTCGTGCCGCTGAAGATCTACTTCAACGACCAGGGCCGGGCGAAGGTCGAACTGGCGCTGGCCAACGGCAAGAAGCTCCACGACAAGCGCGAGACCGAGAAGAAGCGCGACTGGAACCGGGAGAAGAGCCGCCTGCTCCGCGACAGGGGGTAAGGCGGGCAGGGGGGAGTGGGAATGGCACGGAGTTTCCTTTCGACGCTGGTCGGCTCGTTCTCAGAAGGCGCCGCCGACAACCCGACGGTGGCCATGGTCGAGGCGGCCTTCCGCCACCACGGGATGGACGTCCGCTACATCAATTGCGAGGTCGCGCCGGAGGATCTCGGTGATGCGGTGCGCGGCGCGCGTGCCATGGGCTGGGCCGGCTTCAACTGCTCGATGCCGCACAAGGTCGCGGTGATCGAGCACCTCGACGGGCTTGGCGAATCGGCGCGGATCATGGGGGCGGTCAACTGCGCTGTCCGGCGTGGCAACGGGTTCATCGGCGAGAACACCGACGGCAAGGGCTTCTTGAAGTCGCTCGAGACCATCGCCGATCCGGCCGGGAAGCGCGTCGTGATGTTCGGCGCCGGCGGCGCGGCGCGGGCGATAGGCGTCGAGCTGGCGCTGTCCGGCGCGGTCGCCATCACCATCGTCAACCGCAGCCGCGAACGCGGCCAGGCGCTGGTCGACCTCCTCAACCGGGAGACCGGGGCCAAGGCCGACCTCGTCCTGTGGGAGGGCGACTTCCGGGTCCCCGAAGACACCGACATCGTCGTCAATGCCACCTCCATCGGCCTCTATCCCGACCTCGATGCGCGGCTCGCCCTCGACATCACGACGCTCCGTCCCGGCATGGCGGTGGCGGACGTGATCGCCAACCCGCCGAAGCCGCGCCTGATCCGCGATGCCGAGGCCCGGGGCTGCAAGGCGATCAGCGGCCGCGGCATGCTGGTCAACCAGGGGGTAATCGGCATCAGGTACTGGACCGGCGTCGATGTCGATCCTGCGGTCATGCAGGCCGAACTCGCCCGCATCTTCGACACCTGAGCGGCGACGTCGCGGTCGTCGCGACGCGTGGCCGGTGGTACGCTCCGCCGCCATGGCACGCTACCGGCACATCGTGATCCTGACCGGCGCGGGGCTGTCCGCCGAGTCGGGGCTCAGCACCTTCCGCGACAAGGACGGCATCTGGTCGCGCTACCGGATCGAGGATGTCGCCACTCCCGAGGCGTTCGCCCGCGACCCCGCGGCAGTACTGGCATTCTACACCATGCGCCGGCGGGCGGTGCTCGGCGCGGCTCCCAACGCCGCCCATGCCGCCCTGGCGCGCCTCGAGGCGCAGTTCCCCGGCCGGGTCACGACGGTCACCCAGAACGTCGACAACCTCCACGAACGGGCGGGGACGCGCGGTCTCATCCACATGCACGGCGAGATCCTGAAGACGCGATGCCAGCACTGCGGCGCCACCGAGCCTGCGGAATCGGATCTTGCCGTGGATCGATCCTGCCGGAACTGCGGCCGGGCCGGCGGACTCCGTCCCGACGTGGTCTGGTTCGGCGAGGCGCCCTACGGGATGGCGCGCATCCGGACGGCGCTGGCAAGCTGCGACCTGTTCATCTCGATCGGCACGAGCGGCAGCGTCTATCCCGCGGCGGGTTTCGCCGCGCAGGCGCGCGCGCTCGGCGCCCATACCGTGGAACTCAACCTCGAGCCGTCGCGCCGGAGTGACGTCTTCGGCGAGGCCGTCCACGGCCGGGCCACCGAGGTGGTGCCGGGCTATGTCGGAGCCCTGCTCGGATCCTGACCGGCCACGGCGGCCGCAGCAGATTCGTCGATCCGCCGCCGCACCGCGGCGAAGGCGGCGCGGAACATCTCTTCGGTGAGCACGCCGGTATTCGTGTTGTAGCGCGAGCAGTGGTAGCTGTCGTGAAGCGTCAGGTCCGCCGCGACGGCATGGACCGCGCCGTGGCCGAAGGGGACGGCCTTCTGGCGGAGCCCGAGGGCGGCGGCGACGGAGTCGTGGGCGATGCGGCCGAGGGCGACGATCGCCTTGAGGCGCGGCATCGCGGCGACGGTGGCGACGAGAAACTGCCGGCAGGTGCGGATCTCGGCCGGCAGGGGCTTGTTCTGCGGCGGCACGCAGCGGACGGCATTGGTGATGGCCGCGTCGTGGAGCGTCAGGCCGTCGTCGGGCCGCGCGCCATAAGTGCCGCTGGCGAAGCCGAAATCGCCGAGCGTGCGGTAGAGGAGGTCGCCGGCATAGTCTCCGGTGAAGGGGCGGCCGGTCCGGTTGGCGCCGCGCAGTCCGGGCGCGAGGCCGACGACGAGCAGGCGCGCATCGCGCCGGCCGAAGGTCGGGACGGGCGCGTTGTGCCACCCCGGCTCCGCCGCCCGCCACGTCTCGCGGAATGCGGCGAGGCGGGGGCAAAGCGGGCAGTCCGGCCCGGGCTCGGTTCCGCTCACGGCAGCCGCCGGGCCGCCTCAGGTAGCGTCTTCGTCGTCCTCGAACTCGTCGGCGAAGCTCGTCGCCGGCGCGCGCTCGGCCTGGCGCTGGACGCGCTCGGAGGGGTCGCGGCCGACCTTGTCACGCATCCCGGCGAGGTCGATGAAATGGTCTGCCTGGCGCCGCAGCTCGTCGGCGATCATCGGCGGCTGGGTGGTGAGGGTCGATACGACGCTCACCTTCTTGCCGCGCCGCTGCAGCGCCTCGACCATGGAGCGGAAGTCGCCGTCGCCCGAGAACAGGACGAAATGATCGATGGCGTCCGCCATCTCCATCGCATGGACCGCGAGCTCGATGTCCATGTTGCCCTTGACCTTCCGGCGGCCGGTCGAATCGACGAACTCCTTGGTCGGCTTGGTGACGACCGTGTAGCCGTTGTAGTCCAGCCAGTCGATGAGCGGGCGGATCGAGGAGTATTCCTGATCGTCGGCGATCGCAGTGTAGTAATAGGCGCGGAGCATGTAGCCCTTGCCCTGGAATTCCTGAAGAAGGCGCTTGTAGTCGATGTCGAAGCCGAGCGATTTTGCCGTCGCATAAAGGTTGGCGCCGTCAATGAACAAGGCAATCTTTTCGCGTTCGTCGAACATGTTTGTGCTTTTCCCTGTCGGGTTTTGGCCGGAATCCTCGGTAACATTAACACGGAACGGCCGGGGCTCGGTCGAATATCCTTGCGTTTCCTGTCGGCCGCGAGGCGAACGTGACGGGCCATCCCGTGACGTGCCGGCCCGCTGCAATCGGGCGTCCAGGCAATATGGCCGCACATATAGCCATCGCGCGCTCCCGGTCCAGACCCCGCGTGCCGAACAAACCTTGCTTTTGACGGCCCATCGGCCTATTTCCCCCGCAACAATCCCCGCCATTCCGCGCCAGGAGACCGACATAGATGGCCCGTGTCACGGTTGAAGACTGCATCGACAAGGTCGAGAACCGGTTCGAACTGGTCCTGCTCGCGAGCCATCGCGCCCGCATGATCTCGAGCGGCGCGCCGCTGACCGTCGACCGCGACAACGACAAGAACCCCGTCGTTGCCCTGCGGGAAATCGCCGACGAGACCGTCGCCACCGGCGATCTCCGCGAGGAACTGATCCATTCGCTCCAGAAATACGTCGAAGTCGACGAGCCCGAGCCCGAGCCCGTCCCGATGATCGCTTCGCCGCGGACCGGCGCGATGGACGAGTCGAGCGACATCGCCTTCGACCGGATGTCCGAGGAGGAACTCCTCAAGGGCCTCGAGAGCATGGTGCCGCCCGACAAGACCGAAGATTTCTGATCGGTTGCCGGCTTTGAATGGCCGGTAACCATTTCCGCTATTATATCCGGTCCACAGGAGATTCCGGTCGCCGTTCCGGGCGGCCGGCCAGCGTGGACCGTCGCGCCATGATGCGCCAGTACGAGCTTGTCGAGCGGGTCACCAGCTACAACCCCGCCGCCGACGAGAACCTGCTCAACAAGGCCTACGTCTATGCCATGCAGAAGCATGGCACGCAGCGGCGCGCCAACGGCGACCCCTATTTCTCCCATCCGCTCGAGGTCGCGGGCATCCTCACCAACCTCAAGCTCGATGACGCGACGATCGCGGCCGCGCTCCTCCACGACACGATCGAGGACACCGACGCAACGCGTTCCGAGATCGACGCCACCTTCGGCGAGGACATCGGCCGCCTCGTCGAGGGCCTGACCAAGATCCAGAAGCTCGATCTCGTCTCGAAGAAGGCGGCCCAGGCGGAGAATCTCCGCAAGCTTCTCCTCGCCATCTCGGCCGACGTGCGCGTCCTCCTCGTCAAGCTCGCCGACCGTCTCCACAACATGCGCACCCTCGAGTTCATGCCCGAGGAATCGCGGCGGCGGAACGCCGAGGAGACGCTGGAGATCTATGCGCCGCTCGCCGGGCGCATGGGCATGCACGACATGCGGGAGGAGCTCGAGGAGCTCGCCTTTCGCTACGTCAATCCGCTGGCGCATGCGACCATCACCGAGCGGCTCGGCGAGCAGCGCGCCCGCAACAACGAGCTGATTGCGCGGATCGAGACCGAACTGACCGAGGGGCTGGCCGCGAACGGCGTCAATGCCACCGTGTCGGGGCGCGAGAAGCGGCCCTACTCGATCTTTCGCAAGATGGAGCGGAAGGCGGTGAGCTTCGAGCAGCTCTCCGACATCATTGGCTTCCGGGTGATCGTCGACACCGTGGCCGGGTGCTATGCGGCGCTGGGCGTTGTCCATTCCCGCTGGCCGGCCGTGCCGGGGCGCTTCAAGGACTACATCTCGACGCCCAAGCAGAACGACTACCGCTCGATCCACACCACCGTCGTCGGCCCGGGCCGGCAGCGCGTCGAACTCCAGATCCGCACGGCCGCGATGGAGGAGGTGGCCGAGTACGGAATCGCCGCCCACAGTCTCTACAAGGATGGCGTCCGGGGCGCGAAGCCGAACGGCAACGGGCAGGCATCGGGCCAGAGCGAGGAGATCCACGCCTATCAGTGGCTCCGCCGCACGATCGAGATGCTGGCGGAGGGCGACACGCCGGAGGAGTTCCTCGAGCACACCAAGCTGGAGCTGTTCCAGGACCAGGTCTTCTGTTTCACGCCCAAGGGGCGGCTCATCGCGCTGCCGCGCGGGGCGACGCCGATCGATTTCGCCTATGCCGTGCACACCGATGTCGGCGACACCTGCGTCGGCGCCAAGATCAACGGCCGGGCCATGCCGCTGATGACCGATCTCCACAATGGCGACGAGGTCGAGATCATCCGCTCGAAGGCGCAGGTACCGCCGGCGGCGTGGGAATCGATGGTGGTGACCGGCAAGGCGCGCTCCGCCATCCGCCGGGCGACGCGGGCCGCGGTGCGCCGCCAGTATGCCGGGCTGGGCCGCCGCATCCTCGACCGCGCCTTCGAGCGGGCCCGCCGGCCGATCGACGACAAGCTGCTGCAGGGGGTGCTGCCGCGCCTCGCCCAGAGCAACCTCGAGGACATGCTGGCCGCGGTGGGCCGCGGCGAGATTCCCTCGGCCAACGTGCTGCAGGCCGTCCACCCCGACCACAGCGAGGAGAAGCCCGCGCCGAAGGTCGAGAGGAACGACGAGGGCTGGTTCGGATTGCGCCGCGCCGGCCTCAAGTTCAGCGTGCCCGGCCTCGCCCGGAAGACGAAGACCGGCAGCAAGCGCCGCAAGGGACGCCGCTCCATCCCGATCCGCGGCGTGACCGGCGACATGCCGGTCCGCTTCGCCGAGGGAGGGGCCCTGCCGGGCGAGCGCATCGTCGGCATCGCGGTGCCCGGCGAGGGCGTGACGATCTATCCCATCGGGGCCCAGGCGCTGAAGGCGTTCGACGACCAGCCGGAGCGCTGGCTGGATGTGCGCTGGGACGTCGAGGAGGTGAAGAATGAGCGCTTCCCGACCCGGATCGAGGTGACCGCGATCAACGAGCCGGGTACACTCGCGCAGATCGCCCAGGTCATCGCCGACTCGGGCGCCAACATTTCAAATCTCCGCATCACCAAGGCGGCGTCGGATTTCTCTGTGATGGTCATCGACGTGGAGGTCTTCGACGTGAAGCATCTCACCCGGCTGATTACCCAGCTTCGGGCCAAACCCGTGGTCAGTTCGGCGACGCGCGTCCATGGCTGAGGGTTCGATGACCGCCGAGGATGTGCTCGCCACCTTCCGTGAGGCCGACGCCATCCTCGAAGGGCACTTCATCCTGTCCTCCGGCCTGCGCAGCCCGGTGTTCCTGCAGAAGGCGCGGGTCTTCATGTATCCGGAGAAGACGGAGCGGCTCTGCCGGGCGCTCGCGGAGAAGATCCGGTCCGCCGGTCTCGGGACGATCGACTTCGTCGTCTCGCCGGCCGTCGGCGGCATCGTGCCCGGCTACGAGACCGCCCGGCAGCTGGGTGTCCGGGCGATGTGGGTCGAGCGCGAGGACGGCGTCTTCCGCCTCCGCCGCTTCGAGATGCCCGAAGGCGCAAGGGTCGTCGTCGTCGAGGACATCGTCAGCACCGGTCTGTCGATCCGCGAGGCGGTCGCCGCGATCCGCGAACTCGGTGCCGAGGTGCTGGCGGCGGCCTGCCTGATCGACCGATCGGCGGGGGAGGCCGATGTCGGCGTGCCGCTGGTCGCCCTCGCCGACTACAAGGTTCCCGCCTATCCCGCCGACCGGCTCCCCCCCGAACTCGCCGCCATCCCCCCGGTGAAGCCGGGCAGCCGCGGGCTCGCCTGAGCCATGCTCTTCCAGCGGCGCGACCCGCTCCGCCTTCAGGATCGCCTCCGCCGGTTCATCTGGCCGCCCGGCGGCTGGCTGCGGAGCATCCGCTACTTCGGCAAGCGGGTGCTGCGCCTTGGCGACAGCCCGCACGCCATCGCTCTCGGCTTCGCCTGCGGCGTCGGCGTCTCCTATACGCCGTTCGTGGGCTTTCATTTCGTCATGAGCGCCGTGCTCGCCTATTTCCTCCGTGGCAACCTCGTCGCCTCGGCCATCGGCACCGCGGTCGGCAACCCGCTCACCTTCCCGGCGATGTGGTGGAGCGCCTACCAGCTCGGCCACCTGCTGCTCGGAACCCAGGCCGGCGACCTGGTCCTGCCCGGCACGGAAGGGGCGCCGCCCTGGTACGACGTCCTGCCGATCCTCAGGCCGATGCTGCTCGGCGCGGTGCCGCTGGGCCTCGCCTCGGGCTTCGTCGCCTACTTGATCGTGCGGGCGATCGTGCGCACCTATCAGAACGCGCGCCGGCGGCACATCCTCGCCGGCCGCTCGGAGCGGACAGGGGCGGAATAGGCGCGTGGAGACCTGCCCATGATCATCGGCACCGGCAACGACCTGATCGACATCAGCCGCATCGAGAAGACGCTGGAGCGCCACGGCGCGCGCTTCGTCGAGCGCATCTTCACGCCGGTCGAGATCCGGAAGTCCGAGCGCCGTCGCGCCCGGGCGGCCTCCTACGCCAAGCGCTTCGCGGCCAAGGAAGCGTGCGCCAAGGCGCTCGGCACGGGGCTCAGCCAGGGCGTCTTCTGGCGCGACATGGGCGTGGTCAACATGCCCTCCGGCAAGCCGACGATGGCGCTGACCGGCGGTGCGGCCGACCGTCTCACGTCGCTGATCCCCGCCGGCCACAAGGCGGTGATCCATCTCACCATCACGGATGAATTCCCCATGGCCCAGGCCTATGTGATCATCGAAGCCGTGCCGGAGAGCACGCCGTAAATCGGCCCGCTTTCGCCGCCACGGCGTTGCCTTCGACCCCCAAATGCCGGTATGACCGGGCGCGGTTTCCGAAGACCGCCCGAATTTCCCCGAGCCGAGACGAGCGGATGAGCGTGGCGAGCAGCGATAAGTCCCGCGAGAAGAAGGGCAGCGGTCTTGGCGAAACCGTCAAGATCGTCATTCAGGCGCTTCTGCTCGCCCTGGTCGTCCGTACCCTGCTGTTCCAGCCCTTCAACATCCCGTCCGGATCGATGAAGTCGACGCTGCTGGTCGGCGACTATCTCTTCGTTTCCAAGTATGCCTACGGGTTCAGCCGCTACTCGCTGCCGTTCGGCCCGAATCTCTTCGAGGGCCGGATCTGGGCGGCGGAGCCGGAGCGGGGCGACGTCGTCGTCTTCAAGCTGCCGCGCGACAACTCGACCGACTACATCAAGCGCGTCGTCGGCCTGCCGGGCGACCAGATCCAGGTGAGGGGCGGCGTCCTCTACATCAACGACGTGCCCGTCGAGCGCGAGAGCGTCGGCGAGTGGACCGACGACGACGGCATCCGCTACGAGCGCTTCCGCGAGACGATGCCCAACGGCGTCCAGTACATGACGCTCGACCGCGACCCCAACGGGCCCGAGGACAACACCCAGGTCTACGAGGTGCCGGAAGGGCACTACTTCATGATGGGCGACAACCGCGACAACTCGACCGACAGCCGGGTGCTGTCCGCGGTGGGCTACGTGCCGTTCGAGAATCTCGTCGGCCGCGCCGAGGTGATCTTCTTCTCGGTCGAGGAGGGTAACGCCGCCTGGCAGTTCTGGAAGTGGCCGTGGACGGTCCGCTGGGACCGGATGTTCTCCTCGGTCGAATGAGAAAGGGCGGCAGCGGCGCGCTCGACGGGCTCGAGACGCGCCTGGGCCACCGGTTCGCCGATCGCAGGCTCCTCGAGACGGCCTTGACGCATGCCAGCGCCGCGAGCGGCAGCCGGCCGAGCTACCAGCGGCTCGAGTTCCTCGGCGACCGGGTTCTCGGCCTCGTCATCGCCGAGATGCTGCTCGAGGCGTTCCCGAAGGCCAACGAGGGCGAACTCGCCCAGCGCCTGACGGCGATGGTGCGCAACGAGAGCTGCGCCGAGGTGGCGGTCGCCCTCGACATCGGCGGCGCGATCCGGCTCGGCTCGGGCGAGGCCCAGGCCGGCGGCCGGACGAAGGCGGCGATCCTTGGCGACGTCTGCG